>DASWYH010001310.1:0-9447 GCA_036405095.1 Gemmata sp.
GGGTAGGTCTCCCCCGGACGTTCGCCCTCCGAGGCCGAGGAGCGCCCGCAGGCGCTGGGTCTCAGGAGTATCGCACCTCTTGAGCGCACCGTCGTACTTGATCGAACCCGTGGTGACGAGTTTCGCAGCGGGCACACCGAGTTGCCGGAACCGATCGGTGTAGTCTTGCTCCTGCACAGCGAATTTCGACACCCGGCCAAAGAGCATCCGCCGAGCGAGGCCCGCAACACGGCGCAGGCGCCTAAAGCTCCGCGGGCTCATGCGCGCGTTCACGACCACCACGGGCACGTTTCGGGTGCCCGCGGCGGCGAGGAAGTTGGGCCACAACTCACTTTCGGCCAGGACAACGAGCGCCGGGCTCACCGCGTCGAGCGCGGACGCAACGGCCCAGGTGAAATCGAACGGCCACGCGATCACGTCGAGGTCCGGGAACCGCTTGCGCGCCTCCGCGAGCCCGGTGTCGGTGGTGGACGAAACGACGACGCGCCAACCGGGCTGGCGCGTGCGGAACGCCGGAACGAGCGTCCCCAGGAGGTTCACCTCGCCGACGCTGACCGCGTGGAACCAGGCGACCGGTTGCTTTGAAGGGTTGCGGGTGCGGGTGCGCCCGAACAACTTCGCGGTGAGGTTCCGGCGGTAGCGCCCGGTGCGGATCGCGCGCCAGAGCAACCACGGCGACAGCGCCAGCAGCGCGAGGAGGTAAACGAGGTCGAGAAGCATGGGAGTCCGTTCCCGGTCGTGTGCGGGACGGGCAGTTTACTCCGTCCCGGCGCCCTTTCACAACCGCGATCTTGGCGCGCAGGACCGTTGAGTTCTCGGTTCTGTGGGCGCGGCGGTCGGGGTTCAGTAGTTCCAAGTGGTCTGTCGCCAGTGCCCAGCCATCACTGAGCAGGAATGCGCGAAGGGTGCACCGGGTTCGGCAGGTACGCGGGAGGAGCTCCATCTCCGGAATGAGCACGGATCACTGAACACTTGAAAGTACTGGGGTTGACACGGCGCGGCCCGAAAGTCGAAACTGCCCGACCCACGTTACCGGCCGGAGGACCAAGGGATGCGCATCTGCCTCTTCGAGGACCGCCGCGCCGCGGACCTGCACCCGCTCACGCTCACCCGCCCGGCGTCCGACCTGTTGTGCGGCACCGCGACGCTCGGGGCGAAGCTCGCGGCCCACTTCGGGGCCGACGTGGTCGGTCACCTGTGCCGCCCGGCGCTCGCCGAGTGGCTCCGGGTGCGCGAACCGCGCGCCCCGGTCAACGACCCGACGTGGCTCCGCGCCGCCCCCACCGTGCTCGTGAACGGGCGCTGGCTGAAACCGCACGCGCCCCCCCTTTCGCACCGCGACTTGCTCGCCGAAGGGCCGTTCGTTGGGACCGCGGGCGGGGAGGTCGCGTTCGCGGTGGTCGACGCGCGCCGGCTCCAGTCCGTTTCGCCGGCCACCGTTGCCGAGTGCCTCGGCGACTGGGCGCAAACGCTCCCGTGTCGCGAGATGGGCGGCACACTCGTGACGCGCCCGTGGGAACTTGTCGAGCGCAACGGCGAGGAAATTGCCCGCGATTTCGAGCTGAGCGACCACCGCGACACCGCGGGCTTTCACCCCACCGGGGTCGCCCTCGTCGGGCCGGCGGACCGGCTGCTCATTCACCCCACGGCGCGGCTCGACCCGCACGTGGTCGCGGACACGACGAACGGCCCGGTGCTCATTGGGGAGGGCGCGGTGGTGACCGCGTTCACGCGGCTCGAAGGGCCGTGCGCGATCGGCCCGCACACGCACCTCTGCGGCGCACAGGTCCGCGCCGGCACCACCTTCGGCCCGCACTGCCGGATCGGCGGCGAGGTGGAAGCGAGCATCGTAATGGGCTACTCGAACAAGTACCACGAGGGCTTTTTGGGGCACAGCTACGTCGGCGAGTGGGTGAACCTCGCGGCCGGCACGAGCACCGGCGATCTGCGGTGCGATTACGGCCCGGTCCGCGTGCCCGTGAACGGCACGGAGGTTTCAACCGGTCAGACGAAGGTCGGGAGCATCGTCGGGGATCACGCGAAAACCGGCCTGGGCGTCCTGCTGAACTGCGGGACCAGTATCGGCCCGTTCGCACAGGTGCTGCCGACCGGGACGTTCGCCCCGCGCGCGGTGCCCGCGTTCCGGCGCGCCGGCCCCGACGGGATCAAGGACCTGGACCTGAACCGGTTGCTCGCGACCGCGGATGTGGTGATGCGCCGGCGCGGGCGGACCCTGGTGCCGCAGCTCGAATCGCTGTACCGCGCGCTGGCCGGTGCGGCACCGGTGCCCGCAGCGGACGCGCCGGAACCGATCACGCTCCCGCTCCGCAAGAGCGCGTAACCGGTGCGCCCCGCGCGCTACTTCTTGTCCGTCAGTTTGCCGGTCACGCCGGCCACACTCGCGCGGGTGGCGCGGATGCGGTCCAGCAGGTTCTGCTTCGCGATGCCCGCCGGGTCCATGGAGCTGCCCGGCCCCGGGGGCGGAGTTTTCGTGTCCAGGGCTTTCGCCGCTTCGGCCTTCTCCTCTTGTGTCTCGCCCTTCGAGAGCCGGTCCTCGGCGTCCACGAACCCCATCTCGCCGTACATCTGCTTCAGCTCGCCCACCCGTACCACGCGCTCGAGCCGGATGTAGCCGATCTCTTCGTAGGGCACGAAGAACGCGCGCCCCTCGTCGGTCGTGCCGCCCTCGCGCCCGCGGAACACGAGGTACGTCGGCTCGAACCGAACGACCACGTCCACCGACAGAACGAACTGGTTCCGCAGGGCGAGGTTGATCTGTGCGTGTGAGGACTCGGGTATCCGCTTGAACATCTCGACGCAGTCTTCGCGGCGCACGGCGCCCTCCTTACGTCTGGGAATCCGAACACGAACGCGCGAGACCCGAAACGCGGGGCCGTGGCGCCGGCCCGATTTCGGTGACGTTTGGTGTACCCGCCATTACGAGATGCCGCCCCTTGCTCGGGCGGGCCTCATACACGAACCCGGCGCGAATGTCCCTTTTCGGGCGAGCTGGGACCACAAGAGAGCGGTACACGTGACCCCGCTCCCTTGCGGTCCCGGCTCGTTGTACGAGCGACGCGGTCAGCGGGTCCCTGGATCAGGTTCGCATCACTTCCAGTGCCTGGGGCGGTTGCGTGAACCGGCGGTACAGCCACACCTGAGAGAGCCCGGCGATCAACCCGCCGGCGGCACACACGACCCGCCAGTCCAACCCGCCGAGCAGGTGCTCCAGCGGCGACCGGTCGGGGCGCGGCGCGTCGGCGCGCTGTGCGGCCCGGGCCGGAGCCACGTCTTCGAACGCGCTCAGCGCCAGCGCGAGTACGGCCGTCGCTATCAGCGCACTCACCAAGAGCACGAGCGGGGTGCGGGCCAGCGCCCACGCGCCCCGCGTGTGCGGTTGAAGCTGGCACCCGTCGCCGAGCCGGCGCCAGAACTTCGTGAAGCACAGGTCCGCGGCCTCCGGGGTGGCGAACACCACCGTCAGCCGGCTGGTCCCCGTCCCGCCGCTCCGGTACTCGACGATCAACGAGTTCGTGAGCAGGTTCAGCTTGAGTCGGCGGACCTCGGTCAGTTCCACGGCCACCACGAGCGGGCCGAGGAGGGCATCGAGGTCCCCTCCGTTCTCGATGGCGGACACCAGTTCGGTCTTCGGTGCCCCTGTGAGCGGGGCCAAATACACCCGGGAGGCGGTGAGCACGACCAGCGAGTGCGAGGTCACGTCCGGGTGCTCCCACACCCGCCGCCGGGTCGCTCCGGGGGGAGTGGTTTCGAGCGTGATGTCAGCGGCGGCAGCCATTTTTCGGCGGGGGTGTCGCGGGACGCGGGCGGATCACGAAACGATCCCACGTATAACCGGTAGCACGCCGGGGGGGGCGGGTCAAATTGTGGAACGGCTCCCGCGTGCGCGTGTGCGGTACCGGGGGCGCGATTTTGTCCTCCCCGTTGTGGGGATTGCGGCTGCATTGTGTTTGGGGAGTTCCGGTGGCGGAGCCCGGGCGACACCGGCTGGCGGAGCGGCACGAGTGAAGTGCCGGTGGAACCCCTCAGCCGGTTCGTTCGGAGGACCAAACGAACTGCCCTCTCCCGCAATGGGGAGGGCCGAAGACAACCACCCGCGGACCTGCGGCTCCGAACTCGCGTAGTTTCAAGTGGTCCGTGATCCGTACTGGGCCGGGAGCGAAGCTGGTTCCGGGTGCCCTTCCAATTCCGGTGGTTGCTTCTCGCCGGTTCGCCCCACTGACCAGCTGACACCACGGGACTTGGGGCGATAGCTCCGTGTTCAAAGTGGTGATTGAGCTACTGCTCGGACCTGTCCGCATTCCGGAACCGCACTCCCGAGCACCGTCTACCGTCCCGACCTCGAACGGAGCGGACTTGGGGCGCCGTGTTGATTTGATGCGGTCGTGATGAACGCACTCGGGGACAGGAAACCTTCATTCCATCTTGCGGCGGCGGGGTGCCCAGGCGCCGTCGCGTGAGCGGCCTGTTGTAACGGTTGGGAGCAGCCGGAAGTAACGGGCGCCCGCGCTCGCGTCCGATTGCGGTCCTCATTCGTTCGCTTGGCGCACAGGGCCGCCCCGGTCGTTCGCCGCTCTTGCGAGCGGGCCGAGTGTGCGCCCGGCCCGCGTTGTGTTCGGCACCAGTTCCCACCACACCCTTCAAGTTTCACCACCAACCGTTGGACGCCCGGACAATGAACTGGGTGCGTTCGGATGGGCTCCCGGATCGACACTCACGCCGTGCCGCTCGACCAACTCGCCGCCGAGCCACGCCGTCGCGCCGCCCACCACGAATCCGATCAGCGACAGCAGTAGCGCCAGGTCCGGCGGCGCGCCCGGCTCGGGGCGCCGGAAGTACCAGCTCGCCCCGAACAGCCCGAGCACCCCGATCCCGTTGCCCAAGCCGTGGACCAGCCCGACCGTTTTGGCGCGGGTGCCGCTCGGGATCGCGAACCAGTCGACCCACCCGGGCACCGCGGCCACCAACCCGCCCACCAGCCCGGTCACGATCATCCAGTACGATACGACCGCCCACTGGGGCTCGCGGGCGCGGAAGTAATGCACCCCGTCGAACACGACCGCCCCTGTGAACATGCCGAGCGGAACCACGATCAGCATCGGGTGGACCGCGTGTCCGAGCGCCTTGGCGCGACTGGGAACTGACATCCGTAAGTCCTCCGAACGGGTAAGCGCGACGGCAGTTCCGCGTTGCAGAAACCGCACCGCACGTGCCCCTTGGAGGGATGTTCCCGACACCGCTTTGCCATCGGCCCCGGGGGCGACGAACCGGCAACGCGGCTCTCACGCGCTCGGCCGCCGCCTGTCGCACCTCTATTCCGTGGTTTTCAGTTCGGGGGCTGGGAGCGTGGCCCGCTCGCGCCGCGAGCGGGGCGCAAGACGGAGAGCGGGTGCCCGTGCCGCGCGTTCGGCACCCCAAGCACCGCACGCGGTGCGAGCGGGCCGCACTAAAAACACCCGCCTTGAAACTACTGGATTTGATTTGACAACGTGTGTCCCGGAGCCCTCAGCCGCCGGCGCGCTTCACCTTGTACCCGAGCTTCTCTAGCTCCTGTTGGAGCTTGTCGCGGTGGTCGCCCTGAATCTCGATGCGCCCGTCCTTGGCGGTGCCGCCGGTGCCGCATGCGTTTTTCAACTTCGTCGCCAACTCCTTGAGCGCGTCTTCGTTGAGCGGTAGCTCGGAGACCACCGTCACGCCCTTACCTTTGCGCCCGGCGGTCTCGCGGCTCAGTTTCACCGTGTGGAGCTTTTTGGGTCCCGGGGGCGGTGACGCGGGCGCCGGTTTCGCCGGGGGCTCCTCGTCGGTGCCGCCCAGGAGGCGCGCGATCAGGCCCGCGGCGGCGGCGCTCGCATCAAGGGCGGCGTTCCACTTCTCGACGCGCCCGGTCCAGTTTTCGGGCACGGCGCCGTCGAGCAGAACCACTGCGCTCACCCCCGCAAGGTCTGCGGGGGTGCTGGCGCCGGCCCGCCACGGCATCCCGAGGCGCGCGGCGGCGGTGTCGAAGGCCGCAACCGCGGTCGCGGCCTTCGCGCTATCGGCGGAAACGAACAGTGCGATCCGGAAAGGTGCCTTCGCCATACAGTGCGGTTCGATGTTTGCGTGCGGGACGTTACGAAGGGCCTTGCGGCCCTTCCGGGGCGCTCGCGGGCACCGGAGCCGGCTGGAGTTCGGGCCGCACCACCAGCGGTTCCGGTGGTGACGGCATCGTGCGCCGGAGGTAGATCTCGATGCCGATGGCGGCGGCGAAGATCACCACGCTGCCCCACTGCGAGAGCGTCAGGCCGCTTCCGACGGTGGGCTCGATGCGGAGCGACTCGTTGATGAACCGGTGGAGCGCGTAGCCGATCATGAGCAGCACCATGACCTGCCCGTCGTGGCGCCGGTACGGGTAATACGCCAGGAGGAGGAAGATCAGCAGCACCATGCTGACCGTCTCGTAGAGCTGCGTCGGGTACAGCCCGATCGTCGCGGGTGCGAACGGCGGCAGTTCGACGCTGGTGCCGTCGCGGTTCACGGTTAAGGTCAGCTTCGACTTGCCGCGGGGCCAGGAGCCGATGAGTTCGTCCAGGCGGTCGTGCCCGGTCGGCTTCACCTCATTCGGTTCGCCGTTCACGGCAGTGATGCGGTCGCCGACCCGCAGACCGGCGCGGGCCGCGGGCGAACCCGCTTCGACCCCGGTCACCTCCGATCCGGGGGCGCCGGCGCGAGCGGCCCACACGAACCCGGTTGCGGTCTGGAGCTGTTGCTCGCGGACGAGCATCTGGCGCGAGTGCGCGGGCAGCAGCGGGAAGTGTGCGGCGCCGAGGGGCACCGGGCGGCACTCCTCGCACGCCACCTGGCCCCAGCAGCACCCGTTCAGGTAGCACCCGATGCGCCCGAGCGCCAGCCCGAGCGCCAGCAGGGGCGCGACCGCGTCCGCGAGCCGCCACCCCGACACGCGGAACTTCCGCAGGATGATCTGGTAGAAGAGCGCGTACCCGATGACGCCGCCGAGCGCCGAGCCGTAGAAGATGATCCCGCCTTCCCAGATCTTGAAGAACGCGGTCGCGAGGCCCACGATGCTCTGATCCGGGAAGTGGCTCGCGTACTGGATCATGTACAGCACGCGCGCGCCGATGATCCCGGACACGAACAGCCAGATGACCATGTCCTGAAAGCGCTCGGGCGGCATGCCCGCGGTGCGCTTGGCCCGGCGCGAGCCCCACACGGTGACCGCGACGAAGCACACGAACAGCATCGCCCCGAACCCGTACATCGGGATGCCGGCGATCTCGAACAGCACTTGCTTCATTAGCGTTCCCTGGGGCGCACTTCGTTTCCAGCCGCTACCAGCAGCGTCACGGGACCGGCAACCGGTCCAGCACTTGCTTTACGAGCGTTTCGGGGCGCAGGTCTTCGGCCTCGGCCTCGAACGAGATCACCAGCCGGTGCCGCAGCACGTCCGCGGCAACCGCCTTCACGTCTTCGGGGGTCACGTACCCGCGGCCCACGAGGAACGCATGAGCTTTCGACGCCCGGAGCAGCGCGATCGCGGCCCGGGTGCTCGCGCCCAACTGAATGAGCCCCGCCATGTCCAGGCCGTAATCTCCGGGCTTCCGGGTCGCGCGGATCACGTCGATCAGGTACTCCTTGACCTTCGCGTCGACGTATACCGAATCGGCCGCCTGACGCAACTCCTCCAGTGCCGCCGCGTCCAGGACGGGGGCGATGTCGGCACTCGCGCCGAGCCCGCCCATGCGGTCCAGAACCGCCAGCTCGTCGGCCCGGCTCGGGTAGTCGATGACCACCTTCAGCATGAACCGGTCCACCTGGGCTTCGGGGAGCGGGTAGGTGCCCTCTTGTTCGATCGGGTTCTGGGTCGCGAGCACGAAGAACGGCCGGGGCACGCGGAGCGTCGTTTCGCCGATGGTGACCTGCCGCTCGGCCATCGCTTCGAGCAGCGCGCTTTGCACCTTCGCGGGGGCGCGGTTGATCTCGTCGGCCAGGACGACGTTCGCGAACACCGGCCCCTGTTTGACGGTGAAGTCGCCGCTCCGCGGGTTGTAGATCTGCGTGCCGATCACGTCCGCGGGCAGCAGGTCGGGCGTGAACTGGATCCGGCTGAACTTGAGTTGCAGGGCGCTCGCCACGGTGCGCACCGCGAGCGTCTTCGCGAGGCCCGGGACGCCTTCGAGCAGCACGTGACCGTCGGTGAGCAGCCCGATGAGCAGCCCGTCGATCAGCGTGCGCTGGCCGATGAGCACGCTCTCGACGGCCCGGTAGAACGGGTCCAGTTTCGGGCGCAGCTTCTCGATGGTCGCCGGGTCGGTCATAGCTTCCTCAAGAACCTTTCCCCGCCCCCTTCGATCAAAAAGGCGGGGCGCGCAACCGCTCCTACCGCTGCCCCCGTTCGGGATCAGGACGGCCCTGTGCTCGGGAACGAATCGGACCGGGCGGTTCGCGTCTCCCCTCCATGATACGGACGAGTGCGCTGGGGAAAGCTCCCCGTGCCGGTTGGAGCGGCTCCGCGGTCTGGGTAACTGGGCGAAGCCGGGGGAATCTACTGGCGTTAACGCACCCGTTCGCGATACACCTAAACGACACCGCTTTGACTCGCTCCCAGTGAGGTTTATTCCCATGCCGTACCCATTTGTGCGCTCCCGCGGGCTCGCCGCGGGCGTGCTGCTCGGGCTGCTGGTTGCGACCGCCGGGCAACTCGCGGCCCAACCAGCCGCACCCAAAAAGGTGCTGACCTTCGCGGACTACGACATCTGGCGCTCCGCGAGCGGCGTGCTGCTGTCGCCGGACGGAAAGCACCTCGCCTACCTCGTTGGTGCTGATGGGGCCGACGGCGAAGCGATCGTGCGGGAGGTGGCGACCGGCAAAGAGTACCGGTTCCCGCGGGGCGGCGGGACCGGGCTCGTGGCCCTCGGAACCGCTCCGCGGTTCACCCCGAATGGCAAGCAGGTGCTGCTCCCACTCACCCCCACCAAAGCCGAACTGGATCAGGCAAAAGCCGACAAGCTCAAGGCCGAAGAGTACCCGAAAGCGGCCCTCGCGATCATCGACCTCGGCACCGGAAAGGAAGTCGAGCGCGTCGCGGGCGTCGGGTCGTTTCAGGTCGGCGGCAGCGATTTCGGGTTTTTGATTTACCGCAAACCGACCGCGCCCGAGCCGGCCAGGGGGGACACCAAACAGCCTGCACCCCCCACGACAAAGGGCAAAGGCCGGGGCGCGTCCGCGCCCCCCGGCGGCGCCGCCCCGCGGACGAAAACCTACGGCTCCGATCTCTACATCCGCGACCTCGCGAGCGGGACGACGCGCACCATTCTGGACGTGTCCGAGTTCAGCCTCTCGCAGGACGAAAAGGCGCTCGTGTACACCGTGTCCTCGAAAAACGAGGAGAAGAACGGGGTGTACGTGCTGAACCCGAAGTTCGGCACCGGCGGC
>DASWYH010001311.1:0-4552 GCA_036405095.1 Gemmata sp.
CTTCGTTCCAGGTCTTCCAGTCCTCACCTTCGAAGAAGTGGACCACCTGGGTCGAGTAGTAGTAGTAGTACATGTTCGAGACGCTTTTGGGCTTCCCGGTGGCCGGGTAGCGCGGGCCGTGCTTCATCAGCCCGCCGACGCCGTCGATCATGCCGGGGTGAACCGGACCCCATTCGGAGATGTAGTAGCGGCACAGGAGCCCGACCGCGGTCAGCGCGGTGCCCGGAGCGGCCCCGGCGCTGTCGGCGTAGCCGTACATCGATTTCTGTGAACCGGCCGCGGCGATGTCCAGGAACCTGTTCGCGTTCTTGATCACCCGGTCATCGACCACGAGGTCCTTGCTCAGCTTTGCGGCCTTGAGGGCCTGGACCTGCCAGCCGACAATCGAGGTATCGCCGTTGCCGCGGTTGCCGTAGCCCCAGCTCCCGTTTTGGCCTTGCGTGCGCTGGATGTAGTTGATCGAAGCCTGGGCATAGGGCTTTAAGGTGCGGTCCTTGGTCATCCCGTAGGCCTCGCACAGTGCGGTTGTGGCGATGGCCTGGGCGTACACGTCGTTGCTCATCTTCCCGGCGCTGGCGCCGCTCGGGGAGCACAGCTTCATCAGGAACCCGAGCCCCTTGTGGACGACCTGGTCGTAGTTCTTCTGTTCGTGTTCTTTGCTCTTTTTGTGGGTCACGCCGGCCGCCAGGAACGGCAGCAGCGCCATGCCAGTGGCCGCCGCGCGCTCTTCAACCTTGCCCTGATCGTAGGTCCAACCGCCGTCCGCTTTCTGTTGCTTGGCGAGCCACGCGAGGCCGAGCCCGACGGCGCGCTCACTTTCCGCGCTACCGCCGCCTTCCTTCAGGAGCCGCGATTTGGTCGCACCGGACCGGCCCGCGGTCGCCGCGTTCGTGGTCCCGTTGTTACCTCCGTCGCCGGGGTTGTACGTGCCGTTTTCGCCGGCCGCGCCCGGGGTCGTGAACTCCTTGGAATCGAGACCCGGGATCGCGGCGCCCATGATGTCATTTTCCATGACATTCGGTTGGCCCACGTTGTCCATCGTCACTTTCTCGTCGACCGTTTTCTGGTCGAGGCGCTCGATCTCGGGGAGCGCGGCCTCGATTTTGGAGTCCAGACCGAGGTCGTCGTTGGTGAGGTTCGGCTCTTCCGGCTCGTCCGTCTTCTCGGCGGTGGTGTTCAGCACCTTGTCCGGTTGCTTGGTTTCGGCGTTGCGGACGCTGAAGAAAATGAGCGCGAGCGCCAGCACGCTCACGTGAACCGCCCCGCTCACCAGCCACGCCGGGACGAACTTCTTGAAGAAGCGCTCCTGGGCGGTTTCTTCGGCCGCCTCCAGGCGGCGGATCACCGCCTCCCTCGTTTCTCTTGGGGCCTTGTTGGCCTTTGGCGGTTTCTCGCCAGCGGGTCGGTCGCTCATGGGTCGCTCCTTTGGGTCGGCCGCTCGAGGCGGCAGAGGGTCACCACGAAAATCACAAGTTCCAATCGCGGATGCCAAACAAGTTCACGGGAGCCGTTCTGGCTCTTCATCGGTTATTCTGTTGCGGGCGGCGCCGCGCTCGGATCGAACGGGTTCCGGCCCCGCACCGTTGCCATCTCCGAGCGCGTTTTGCGGTCGCCGCGCCGATACCACCACGCGAACAGCCCGCTGCTGAGGATCAGCAGCGCCCCGGCGATAACGGCCCCGTTGATGAACGCGTTCCAGGTGAAGGTTGAGGTCACCGTGTCCGGGTCGGGCCTTCCGATCGGCTTCTTCCCGATCAACAGCGGCGCGAGTTTGTCCACGTTTTTCGACGGGTCGCTGGCGTCCACTTCGGCCGATTCGTACCGCATCAGCTTGAAGAAGTGGCCCGCGAAGCTGACCCACTTGTTCACCCGACCGGTCGGCTCCACACCGTCGGGTGGTTCCGAGAACAGGACGCACACCGGGTTCCCGCGCGGTTCGTGGTCCGGGATCAGCCACCCTTCGTAGAGCTGTGTTACCCCCGCAGCGGCGAGCCACTCGTTCGTTTTCATCTGGCGGAGCGAAATCAGGCGCCCCTCAAATTTCACGCACTGGAGCCGGTAGCTGACGCGCGTCTCCTCGAACAGGTCCGCGAAGCGCACGTCGGTGCTGGCGTCGCGCTCCAGCTCCTCGGCCGAGAACCGCGACGCGTGCAGGATCACCCGGTTGTACGCCGCGATCTCGGGCCAGGCGGTCTCGGTGGGCCGGTTGCGAGCCATCTTCGCGCCGTCTCGGATGAACTTGTAAATCCGCAGGCTCTTGTCGAGCGCGGTGGGTGTCGGGCTCCCCACCGGCGGACCCGCGAGCGGAACCAGCCCTTTACCAATCAAAAGCGGGAGGTGAACCACCGCATTGGCTTGGGCGCCGGGGACGCTCATCGTTTTGAAGAAGTACCCGGTAGCCGAAACCCACCCGGCCGCATCGAGCCACTCCTCGACGGGCTTGTTCTTCACCGCGCCGAGCGACTCGGGGAGCTCCACGAACACGATCGAAACCGGTGTCAGCGGCGACTCGTCGACCGGCACGAGTCGCGCTTCGTACAGCTCCGCGATACCCGACGCACGGAGCGCGGGAGGGGATACCAACCGGCGGACACAGCTCAGCTCGCCATCGAAACGGATCAACTCGGTGCGATACGCCCCGGGCAACTTCGCGAAGTCGAGCGGGACGAGGTCGCGGATACCGTACCCACTGAGTTCGCGGGTGCTTTGGGATCTCGCGTGCAGCACGAACTCGATCCAGGCATCGTACTCGCGCGGGTTCTGAGCTTGCGAGGCGACCGGTTTGAAGTCTTCAATGGCCGCGAAGATGGCCCGGTCGCGCCCCTTGATCTGGAAGTCGGCGAACGCTTTTCGCGCGGGGGCGTTGGCGGGCACCGGGGGGCGCTTGTCGATCTCGTTGGGGTCGTTTGGTGCGGCCTTACCTTTGTCACCCTCAGCCGGTTGCGCGGTGGCAGCCCGTTCGGTGAGGGCGCCCAGCCCACTGACGACACCGCCGAGAACCGCGAGCGCGACGCACGCAGCGAATCGGTGTTTCGGTGGTTGGGCCGTGATAAACCGAGCGGACATGAGCGTTCCTCCAACACCTCATTCGACGGCCGGTAACGTCAGAAGTTCCGGTTTCCGGTCAAGTTTCTTGGGTTCTGTATTGTCCGCCAACCGCAGCGTCAGGTCAACCGCTGGGCCACAGCGCCGGAACGGCGCGGGGGCACGTTGAGATTGGGTTCGGTGCCGGACGGCTTCTTTTCGGACCGGGGCCTGCGCTCATCGGCCCGAGGGTTTTGCGGTCGAGAGGTGGCTCCGGCAGGGCGGCTTGTGGTCCCGACCAAAGCGGGCGAGGCGTGGGTGAAAATTGGTCCTCGCGCCGAGATCCCCGAACCGCACCAAAGACGGCCGGGAAACGGCGCCGGATCACCTGATATCTTTGTTGATCGGCACAGGCGAGATGTCGGTGAACCCGGCCCCGAGGCCGATATCCACGAGCTGCACCACGTAGTCTTGAATCAAACTGGGTGGCAGTTCCAGGGTGAGCTTCATCGGCTTCTTTTGTGCGGCGATCCCGATCAGCTCTTTTTGGTACACCTCGACCATCGACATGTCGGACCCGTCGGCGTTCTTGTACAGCCCGGTCTTCAGGTTCTTGCCGTCGGTTGCGGCGCTCCCTTCTTGGGTCAGGGTCATCTGCGCAATGGAGCCGCTGTCGGTTGCGGCCACGCGCACGATGTAGTTGGTAGGGCTTTCGATCGAAAAGGGGTCCACGATTCCCTCTCCGCCGCCCGATTCCTTGGGCAGCGTGAGCATGATCTGGCCCTCGGTGGGGGCCGGTTTGAAGGTCATGATGAAGAACGCGAGCAACTGGAACGACATGTCCAACATGGGCGTGATGGGCAGGTCCGGCTCCACGAAGTCCGTGCCCCCGCGCTTCCGCTTGTGGCTCAACATGGTGTCGCTGGTCCTTCTTGCGTCTGGCTGTGACGGAACGTCGCCCACCCCCGATACCGGGGCTAACATCGGAGGTCAACTGGCGGGCCCACTGCCCGCGAGGATGGCTCGGAGCTGAACCCGGTGGTAGCCGGCGGCGCGGCACGCTTTCATGAGTGCGTAGGTCTTGGCGAACTCGCACTGTTTGTGAACCCGCAAAACGATGAGGGTCCGGAGCGGCTTGTCTTCGTTCCCGGGTCCGGCCGCGAGTTTGTCTTCTTTCGCCCGGTTCCGCAGCACGATTTCGAGCTGCTTTGGGTTGTCGGACGACTCGATTTCCTTCCCGTCCGAAGCCACGGGCCGCGCCCCGGGCGGGAAGATCACCTGACCCTTTTCGTTCACGTTCAGAAAGTACACATACGGCTCGGTGGACTCGATCGCCTTCGCCGTGTTCGCCTGCGGGAGCTTGATCTCCACGTTCGTCTGGTCCATGACGAAGTTGGCGCACAGCATGAAGAACATCACGAGCTGCAACACGAGGTCGAGCAGCGGGGTGAAGTTCGGTTCGCACTTGTCGCTGCTGCCGTGACTCATGGGAAGCTCTGAGCGGTAAGCCGGGCGCCCGGCGGGGGCG
>DASWYH010001312.1:0-9392 GCA_036405095.1 Gemmata sp.
GCTTCACGCCGGAACTCCTCCGTGAACTTCCGTCGGGACGTGGTCGGTGCCGGTGGGCTGGCCTTTCGAGGCATCGTCGAACTCCTTTGGCGATGGCCATCTTAGGCAGTTGGGCTGTCCGCCAAATCGTCAGCACCTCAGAGCTTGTTGCCGGTGACGATCTCCTGGCTGATCGCTTTAACCAAGATGATCGGCCATATGCCACGATCACCCCGGGCCAACGTCACCTGGGACGGGGACCACTGGCGGGTGGTCCGGCGGACGCTGCGGCACCCCGAACCCGAAGCGGTCAAGACGACCCCGGCCCGCCCGCGCTACCGCACCCTGGTGTTCGTGTCGGCGTGGCCGGTGGCCCCGGCCCACGAACTGATGCGGACCCTGGCGTGGAGCCTCGGCGGGGTGTCGGTGGCCCTGTGGGTCGTCGCCGGACTGGGCAGCCGGTGGGCGTTGGTCCCCGTCGCCCATATGACCGACTCGGCCAAGCGGATCGCCGCCGCCGACCTGGGCGTGCGACTGCCGGTCCCCGCCGCCCGCGACGAGCTTCACGACCTCGCCGGCAGCTTCAACGACCTCCGCGCCCGGCTGCAAGACTCGTTCGAGCGGCAGCGGCGGTTCACCGGCGAGACGTCCCACCAGTTGCGCACCCCGCTGACGGCCATGCTCGGGCAGATGGAGATGGCCCTGCGGCGGGACCGCGACCGGGACGAGTACCGGCGGGCGTTGACGGCGGCGGTGGCGCAGGCCGGGCGGCTGGTGCAGATCGTAGAGTCGTTGCTGTTCCTGGCCCGGGCATAAGCCGACGCCGAACTCCCCGGCCTGGAAGTCATCGACCTCGGTTGTGGAGCCCGAGGGGTTGGCGGGCGGGTGGTCCGATGTCGGTGCGGTGGCTCTGGTGTGCCGGGAACGGGCGGTGAACGGGAAGCCCAACGAGAGCACAGCCCATTATTACCTCACCAGCTTGCGCGTACCCGCGGACGTGTTGGCCAGTTACATCCGCACCCACAGGGGCATCGAGAACGGGCCCCACTGGATACTGGACATCGCGTTCCGGGAAGAGGACAGCCGGGCTCGGGCCGGACATGCCGGGGCCAACCTGGGCATGATTCGCCGGGTTGCCCTGTCGCTCCTCAAGCGGGCCGACACCAAGGGCACCATCCGCACCCGACGCATGAAGGCCGCCTGGGACGATCTATACCTGCTCAAAGTGCTCGAAATTCTAACGACGAAATGAAGTGCGCCGACCCTGGACCGTGTAGAGGATCTGTTCCGACACGTCAACGGGGTAGTGCCGGGCCTGATCCCGCAGCCCGTTCAGCACCCGGGATACGAAGCCCTCGTCCCGTTCAAAAAGTGGCGTTCGCCCCTTCGGTCGCACGGGTCAGGCAAGCCTCGAACGAGAGGGTGTAGCCGGTCGCGGCCACCCGGATGTCGCAGCCCCGGTGCAGCAGCCCGGCCTGGAGGGCATCTCGCACGCGTGTTCGAGAAGGATCGGTACCGTCGCCGGGACCCCCGCTCGGACGAGCCGTTGAAGTGATCGACGGCGTTGGTCATCGAGTCCACCGCCTGCGTCAGCAGCAGTTCCACGTCGTCGCGGAGCGGCTGCTTGCACACCGAGCAGACCGCCCTCCAGAACTCCCGTTCCGTGAGCGACAGGCCGGTGGTCTGGTTGAACCGCTGGCGGAACGTGTCGAAGTCCGCCGAAGACGGCCGGTCGTCCCGTTCGCCGAGCCGCCCGGCGAGCAGCGACCAGAGCGTGTCCTCATGCTGGTGGCCGAGCGACGGGGCCGGCGCGCCCCTTTTCTTGCCCTTCCACCCGCCCTTCTTGGCGGCACTCGAAAGGGCGCGCCAAAACTGCTGCCGCGTGACGCGGTCCCCGGCCCCCGCCGCGTGTGGCGTGTCGTGCCGCTCGAACTCGTCGGAATACGGCAGCGCGTCCCGAGTGAAGGTCGTCGCCTTCAGGATCTCGCGAATCGAGCCACGCAGGTGGGCCGTCGCCTCTGACACCGGAAAGTCCTCACCCGGTTGCGGGCGCGGGAAGTGGTACGGTCACGGCGTCCAGCCGCCTGCGCAGGTAGGACAGCATCGTCAGGGCGCCGAGTGCGTCCGCTCGGTTGACGGACCAGTCCACCTTCGGGGCGTGCGCCAAGACGTTGCGGAAGGTGCCGAACACTCCCTCCAGCAGGGGCGCGAAGCCCTTCTGCTCCGACTGCTCGGACTCGGTCCTGAGCGTGTTCAGGGCGAGCAGCGGTGCCAGCACGGAGAAGGCGCGTCCACCAGGGCCGCGCCGTCCCCCCCGATTCCGGCCCGGTCGCGGATCTTCTGGGCCACGCTCTTCGCGGCTTCGAGGACGCAGTGGAAGTAGTTCTCTTGCAGGAGTTCCGGCCGGTAGAACCGCAACACGTCCGCGTGGACCGCACGGTGAACGAGTTCGCCCCGCAGTTCGTTGGCCCTCCGAGTCGCTTCGGGGGGAGTGGTCGCTGCCGCCACCGCTCGCGGCTGCCCCGAGTCGTCAACGGCCAGCCCGAGGAAGGTGAGTTGGACGTTCACCGCCGCACGGAAGCCCTCGAACTGGTCGTGCCGCCCAACGAACCGCGACGGGTGCAGCACCGCGCACGAACGCGAGGACGTTGTTCCCGCACCGATCCTGCTGCTGGCGGTGCGACAGGGCGAGCCGCCGCCGCTCCCACTTCGGGATGTGCCCACGCTCCTCGATCCCGCACTGGGTCAGCAATAAGGCGACCTCCCGGTGCGTGGCCGCATCCGCGAGCGACCGGCCGAGGGAGTCTGGGTTGCGTGAATGTGGCAATCGCGGGCGTACCGCCCTCCTCCTGTCTGCCCCGGACGACGGATCTCATCTCTTTCGATCCGAAGAAGGAGTCGGCTGAAGGAGGGCAGGTTCGTTTACGCAGAACGATAGACGGGCATCGTCGTTGCGCTGTGAGGAGGGAGCGGAAGTCAGTCCGCTCGTGGCACGCCGCACGATCCCAGATTTTGCCCGCAGATTTGCCCGCAGAAGTTGTGTCGTAAGTCGTTGACTACTAAGGAGTTATCAGAGCGGGATAGGGGAGTCGAACCCCTCTCACAGCCTTGGGAAGGCTGGGCACGACCGATATACCAATCCCGCGTCAAAGAAGATTTTAATCCGAACGGCGCAAGGGGCAAGCCGACTTTTCTCCGAAAGCTCACTCGCCCACGTTATCAGCTCAAAACGTTCTCTCTCGGAGTCGTGATTGCTCGGCGACGGGGGTGAAGAAAACGAGGACAAGATCGCCCCAGCCAACCCGACCCGTCGTGGGGACAAGACCGACCCGCCGTTCCTGTTCTTCCACAGGGCCGCTCCGCTCGTTCAAACTCGGGCCGAGCGAGCGGCTCCGCGACGCGCTGAAATAGAGCCGGCGAGTCGGTCGAGCTGGTGGGCGCTTCCACGCCCGGCTGGTTACGACGTGCGGCGGCCGGTTTCGCGAGTGCCAAGGATCAAGACAAAATTGTGAAGTTCTTCGACCGGCGATTGTTTAAGGAGGAACACCCTCCGACGACACAAATAACCTTTCCCGCACCCCGTCGGGGTGCGTAGATTATAGGGTGTATTGGATTTATCCTTCGTCGGAGACCGCTGCCATGCGCCGTCACGGGATGCCGTTCGCCGTTGGGCTGCCGCTCGTCGCGCTGGTGCTCGTTCCGGGCGCGGCGCAAAAGCAAAACCCGCCCGCCGTGCCCGTCGCGCCGCCGGTCGTAATCAAGCGGCTCCCGGCGCGCCCGGTTCCGGCCGACGAGGCCGCCGCGAACGCACAGACCGGTGACGAAGCCGCGCTGAAAGAAGCGGGGCTCAGCGCCACCGATGCCGCCGCGCTGCTCGGCTACCTGAAGACCCGCACCCTGTCGGACTCCGACCGGAGCAAAATCGGCGAAGTCATCACCCGGTTCGGGGTGGACGAGTTCGAGGAGCGGGTCAAGGCGACCAAAGAGGTGGAAAAGTTCGGGTCCGCTGCCATCGGCCCGCTGAAGACGGCCGCGAAAAGCGATGACCCGGAGGTCGCGTACCGGGCCCGGCTGGCGCTCAAGCGGATGGAAAAGGTGCCGCACTCCGCGGTCGCGTCCGCGGCCGTTCGGGCGCTGGTCAAGCTCAAACCTAAGGACGCCGCGGCGGTGCTCCTCGGGTTCCTGCCGATGGCCGACACCGACGAGGTCTCCGAGGACATTTGCACCGGCCTCGTCGCGCTCGCGGTCGTTGACGGGAAAGCCGAACCGGCGCTCCTCAAAGCGCTCGACGACACGTCCGTGATCCGCCGTTCCGCGGCCTACGTCGCGCTGATCGAGGGCGGCCCGCCGGGCGACCGGATCCGCATCAAAGCGGCCTTCCCGCTGGTAAAAGCGGCCGTGCGGAAGGAAACCGACACCGACGCGAAGTTCCGCGGGCTGTGGGCCATGCTCCTCGTCACCCGGGAGAAGGAGTTCATCCCGGACCTGATCGAGATGATCCCGCAGCTGCCCCGGGGCCGCATCTGGCAACTCGAAGAATTCTTGCTCCAGGCGGCCGGGCCCGCCAAGCCCGAAGCCAAGTTCGGTAAGTCCGAAGAAGCGCTCACCCAGGCCAAGGCCGCGTGGGCCAAGTGGTGGAAGGAGAAGGGCGGCGCCTTCGACCTCGCGAAGTTCGAGTTCAACCCGCGCATCACCGGGTACACGGACATCATCGAATACGACGCCAACTACGGGCGCTACCGGGTCATCACCCTCGGCCCGGACGAGAAGGTCAAAGTGCAGCTCGGCGCGATCGGCGTGAACCAGTTGAGCTACCCGGCGGACGTGAAGAAGCTCCCGAACGGGAACTACCTCATTGCCGAGCAGAACGGGAACCGGGTGACCGAGCGGGACTCGAACAGCCGCATCGTAAAGACGATCAGCCTGAGCCAGCCGCTCAACGTGGACCTGACCGCGGACGGCGGGATGGTGATCGTGTGCCGCAACCAGATCATCCAGTACGACAAGGCCGGCAAGCAGGTGTGGCAGTTCACCCGCTCCCAGTACGACATCATGGGCGGGCGCCGGCTGCCGAACGGGGACGTGGTGTTCGTGACCCGGTGGAACGGGGCCAACGACCAGCCCAACACGTTCCGCCTCGCCGGGAAGGACGGCAAAGAGGTGGGCAAGCCGCTCTCCCTCGGCCGGGTCCAGCAGTACCAGAGCATCGACGCGACCGGAGACGACAGGATCCTGGTGAACGAGTACAACCGCGTGGTCGAGTACGACCTGAAGACCGGCAAGGAAGTGTGGAAGTACTCCGTGAACAACCCGACCTCGGCACAGCGGCTGCCGAACGGTAACACGCTCATCACCTACATGTACACCCCGCAGGGCCAACCGGGTAAGGTGCTGGAGGTGGACACGAGCGGCGATATCGTGTGGGACTACACCCCGAAAGACAACATGCGCCCGGCTCGCGCGTTCCGGCGGTGAGGGGCCCCGAGCCGCGGAACTGCGAACCCAGGGCCTGACCCCGGAGGCGCACCTGTGTGGGGTACGCCTCCGGAGCTCGACGCGCTCCCGGGCGGGCCCGCCGGAGCGCGGTAACGCGGCCGGGAGAAACGTCGGTGCTGGTAACCCCCGAAATGGAGCGCCAGAACCGCCGGCACGCGCGGGCGGTGAGCGCGGGCCTTGCCGCGGTGGGCGCGGTGGCGGGCTGGTTTCACCCGGCGCTCTTCCTCGCGCTGGTGCTTTCGCCGGTCGGGTACTGGCTGCTCCGCCGGCGGTGCCTCCGACGAATCGCGGTCGCACAGCGACCGTTTCCGACGGCGTGGCAAGAGGCCCTCGAGCGCCGGGTGCGGTTCTACCGTGCGCTGGACGGCGCACAACAAGAACGGTTCCGGCAGATGGTCGCGGTGTTCCTGGACGAGGTCCGGGTAACCGGGGTGCGAACGGGTGTGGACGATACGGTTCGGGTGCTGGTCGCCGCCAGCGCGGTGATTCCGGTGTTCGGGTTTACCGACTGGGAGTACCACCGGCTGGGCGAAGTTCTGGTCTACCCGGGGGCGTTCGACCGCGAGTACAAGACCGATCGAACGGACGGTAAAGACGTCCTCGGGCTAACGGGCCTGGGCCACCTGCGCGGGGTCGTGATCCTGTCGAAACCGTCCCTCTTGGCGGGCTTCTCCGACGTGCCCGAATCGGAGAACGTCGGGGTCCACGAGTTCGCGCACCTCGTCGAGCAAGAAGAGGTGGACCGCGGGCTCCCGCCGGAGGTCCCGTCCGAGATCGTGCGGCAGTGGGTCGGTTACGTCGCCCGCGAGCTCGCGCACCCGGCGAACCGAAGAGCCGGGATCAGCGATTACGCGTACACGAGCGAACACGAGTTCTTCGCGGTTCTCTCCGAGTACTTTTTCGGATCGCCCGAGGCGCTGAAAGCGAAAGCCCCGGCCCTTTACGAGTTGCTCCGCAAACTGTTCCACCAAGACCCCGCGGCGCTGGCGAGCCACCTTCCGCGCGTCCGCCGCCGGGTTTAGCGGGGGACCCACCCCGCCCACGCGACGGTGGGAAGAAGCTCCGGCCCTCCGCGGCTCTTTGTGGGCACCAGACCGGTTTGTGGCAGCTGGGGCGCGTGCACCGCTTGCCGGTCGGTTCGGGACCGGTTCACCGGGGGGGAACGACCCGCACGGCGGCGTAGTCGCCGGCGGTTCGGGTGTACCGGGTGATCGTGCCTGGGGGCCGTCCCTTTCGCGAAGGTCGTGTTCGCGGTGCTCGTCCCACGCGCAGCGGCTCATCGGGCCGTGGTTCCGCTCGTGAACGCATCGGGGGTGCGAACGTGCTCCGGGCGCACGCCGACGCCCACCAGCCTCGCCGGGAACCGGCGCAGGAGCGGGAACCGCTCGAACAGCTTCAGCGCGAGCGGCGTGTGCAGCGGCCCCTTTGCGGACAGCGTCCGGAAAATCACCCGCTCCTGGGCCTGCACCTGGAGCCACTGCGTCAGTTGGGTGGGCAGCGTGCGCCGGCGCTGCACGCGCGCCAGGTCGGCGCTGGTCGTGGTTCCGGCGTTCAGCTTCCCGGCGAGCAGGTTCGCCGTCGCGACCGCGTCCTGAACCGCGAGGTTGATGCCCACCCCGCCGACCGGCGACATCGCGTGTGCCGCGTCCCCGATACAGAGGAGGCCCGGCTTCCACCACTTCCGCAACCGGTCCACCGCGACCGTCAGCAGCTTCACGTCGTCCCAGCTCGTCAGTTCGGACACGCGCTCCGCGAGCACGGGAGCGGCGGCAGCGATGTCGGCGCGGAACCGCTCCAGGCCGCGCCCGCGCACCTCCTCGTTGGCGCCCTTCGGGATGATGAACCCGCACTGCCAGTAATCGCCGCGCGGGATCATGACGAAGATGCGCCCCACCTCGAACCGGCCCATCAGCTTGTCCGGGTCGCTCGGGGCGCGCGACACCCGCATCCACAACACATCCATTGGCGCGCCGAGCACTTTCCCCGGGAGGCCGGCCCGCGCGCGAACGGTGGAGTGGCGCCCGTCGCACCCGACCGTGAGCGGGGCACGCACCTCGAACCCGCCGCCGGGCGTTTTGGCGCGCACGCCGACCACACGGTCGCCGTCTTCGAGCAGGTCGGTCACCTCGGCGCGCATCCGGAGCCGGAACGTCGGGTACTTCTTCGCGTGCGAGCTGAGGAAGTCGAGGAAGTCCCACTGCGGCATCAGCGCGATGAACTTGCACCGCGTGGGGAGGTGCGCGAAGTCCGCGACGGGGAACTCGTGCCCCGCGAAGTCGGCGCCCAGCTCGCGCGCCTCGTGGTGCGGGCGGCGGAGGAAGTCGTCGAGCAGCCCGAGTTCGTGGACCACTTCGAGCGTGGACGGGTGAACGGTGTCGCCGCGGAAGTCGCGGAGGAAGTCGCCGTGCTTTTCGAGCACCACGACCTCCACGCCGGCGCGGGCGAGGAGCAACCCGAGCACCATCCCGGCCGGGCCGCCGCCCGCGACACAGCACTGCGCGCGAATCACCTCGGGTCCGTTCGACATGTGGGCTCTCCGGCGGCACGAGCGGGCGACGCCGGCGCATTGTACGGCTACTCGCCGGACGGGGGCGGTTCCTCCTCCGGCGCGTCGAGCTTGACGCCGCGCTTCGCGAGCGCCTGCCGCAGGAGGTACTCGATCTGCCCGTTGAGGCTGCGCAGGTCGTCCTCGGCCCAGCGCTGCACGGCCGCGTGGACCTTGGGATCGAGCCGCAGCAAGAACGGCTTCACTTCTTTCTTGGCCATGACCGGTCGGTCCCCGGGCGCGTGAATCCGCTCACCTGCCGCCGAGCGCCGGTTTCAGGAACCCGAGCAACTCCGGCACCAGCTTCGGGTGCAATGGCAGCGACGGGTCCGCGTAGCTCGGCAGTTGCGCGAGCCGGTTCATAACCGGGACGGCCTTCAGCACGTGGTTCATGCCCTCGACGGTGACCACCCGCGCCTTCGGGTTCGCTCCGCCGAGCCGCTTCGCGTCGGCCGCGGCGACCTGAATATCGGTCGAGCCGGAGACCACCAGGAAGGGCGCACCGACCCCGACGGCGAGTTTCGCGGGGTCGTGCTTAAACGTGGAGATCAGGTATGGCTGAACGCTCGGCCGGAACAGGGCGGCCAGCTCCTTGGGCGGGTCTTTCACCGGGCGCCCGGCTTCGAGTTCCGCGATGACCGCATCGCATTGCGCATAGAGCTTCTCCGGCGCCCCCGCCTTCAACTGCTCGCGCAGGACGGTTTGAAGCGGGCGCCCGGGACCACACAGGGAAACGAGCGCGTCGAACTTCGCCCCCTTGGCCGCGATCAGCCCGATGAGCGCGCCCTCGCTGTGCCCGACGAACCCGAGCTTCGTGAACCGCGCGTCCTGGCGAAGGGCGTTCGCCCACGCGACCACGTCTCCCGCGTAGGTCTCGATGCGCACGTCCTCTTCCTTTACAAGAGCCTTCGCGCTCGCGCCGATCCCGCGCTTGTCGATCCGCACCACGGCGAGCCCCTGCGCGGCGAGCGCGCGACCGACCATCTTAAGGTTGTCGGTGCGCGTCAGCGGACCGTTACCGTCCCGGTTCGTGGGGCCGGACCCGGCGTGAAGGAGAACCACGGGCCACGGCCCCGGTTTCGGGGGCAGGTCGAGCGTGGCGAAGAGCGTATCGGTGGCGGTCGTCAGTTCAAGCGGTTCGCCCAGCAACCGCGGCGCCGGCACCTCCGCAAGTGGGGCGGCAGCGAAAACAAACCCAAGAAGGAAAGACATCGGTGGGCTCCTCGTGGGAATAACCTCTCCGCCCTTCTGGGAAAGGGCGGAGAGGTCGTTTCGGCACCGGTCCTTTAGTTATGAAGCGTGCCGGTGTTCAGTACCGGCTGCGGCACCGTATGGCCGCACAGCACCACCAGCAGGTTGCTCACCATTGCGG
>DASWYH010001313.1:0-11977 GCA_036405095.1 Gemmata sp.
ACCCGACCGACGGGATGTACTGGTACGGCTCGAAGAACGGCTTCCGCGACATGACGGACGGGTCATCGAACACGCTGATCGCGGCCGAGTGCCTGCTCGGGCCGAACACGAGTGCGACCGCCGACACCGCGCCGACCGCGGCCCCGGTCCGGCACTACGTCGGGCTGAACACGTCCACGTTCCAGGCCGGCGGCGCGCCGACGGGCGGGTGGATCCGCGGAACCCTGGTAACGAGCCGCCCGAGCGAGTGCGATTCGGGGTCGCGGAACTGGACCGGGAACCGCGGCAGCACCTGGTTCTGGGGCGGGCGCGACTGGAACGTCGTGTTCAACACGGACCTGCGGCCGAACGACCCGCGCCCGGACTGCGGCGCGCACGGCCGCGGGTACTTCGCCGCCCGGAGCAACCACAGCGGCGGGGTGAACGTGGTGTTCGGTGACGGGAGCGTCCGGTTCGTGCGGGACGGCGTCGATCCGACCGCGTGGCGGGCCGCGGCCACGCGCGCGGGTGGCGAAGTGCCGGGCGATTATTAACTCTCACGCGGGCACGGACGCCCGTCTGCATTCGCCCACCACCGAAATACCCGACCCGGCGGGCGGTCGCTCGTCCTGCCAGCGGCCCGCGCTCAAGGCCATTCACCCGGAGAACACATGACGCACCCTGCGATGGTGAAATACGGGCTCCTCGCGGTTCTGGTCGCGGGCGGTGCGGCCGGCGGGTTCTACCTGTCCGGTAACCGATCTGCTCAGGAACCGCCACAACCGCCCGCAAGCTCCGCTCCAACGGCCGCCGAATGGCCCCAGTCGCACCGGTTCCCGCTCACCGCCCTCGACGCGAAGGACACCGTCGAAGCCCCGGACCTCGCCACCGGCGCAGACGGATCGATCTTCCTGACCTGGGGCTCGAAAACCGGGGCCGCCGAGCGCACCGTGTTTTTCACCCGCTCGCTCGACGGCGGCCGGTCCTTTGACGACCCGAAAGCGATCAGCAAGGCCGGGGTCTACAAGACCCCAACAAAAGGGAACAACAAGGCCGGCGGGCACGAGCGCCGCTCGTCGCCCCACCTCGCCGCGTTCGGCAGCGGGGTACACTTGAGTTGGGGCGAGGCCCGGGCAGACGGTTCCGGCATGCGCTTCGTTCTCGCAACCTCGGCCGATGCCGGAGCCACCTTCGGGGCGCCGCGCCCGGTTCACTCCGGGGACCGCGCGAACCCGACCTTCACGGCACTGGCGACCGGTCCGGACGGGGCGCTCGCGTGTTCGTGGCTGGACAGCCGCTCGGGCTCCCAGCAGCCGTTCGCGGCCGTTCTGAGAGCCGGCGCCGACACATTCGGGCCCGAGCGCGCGGTTCACCCGGCGCCGCCCGAGAGCGGCGTTTGCCCGTGCTGCCCCACGGGCGCGTGCTTCGGTCCGGACGGAACGCTGTTCGTGGCTTTTCGGAACGTGAAGAACGGCTGCCGCGACATCGCGATTGGTCGGCTGAAGCCCGGCCAGAGCGCCTTCGAGGGGCCGTTCTTCGTGATCCCGGACACCTGGAAATTCGACGGCTGCCCGCACGACGGGCCGGCGCTCACGCTCCTCGGGGACACGCTGCACATCGTCTGGATGGACGCGCGGTCGGGTCCGCAGCGGTGCTATTACGCGCGTGCCAACACGTCCGACATGAAGTTCGACGCGCGCGAGCTTCATCCCGGTGTTCCGGGCACCCAGGGGAACGCCAAGCTGTTCGCGGATGCGTCCGGCGCGTTACACGCCGTCTGGGAAGAGAGCTTGGGCGCGGAACCGACCTCGGACGGGAGCCACACCCACAGCCCGCCGAAAACCAGCGCCGGGAGCGGGCGCGCGGTGATGCACGCGGTGATGCCAAAGGGACAAGGGGCGTTCGGTGCGGCCCGAGCGGTTGCGCCCCAAGCGGGCGCGTTCCAAACGCGCCCGGTGATCGCCGGCACCGCAAGCGGGAGTCTGTTCGTCGCGTGGAACGAACTGGACACAACCGGCAAAGCCGTGGTCGTCACCCGGCTCGCCGGTGCGTCTGAAGGAGCGCGACCGTGACTTTTCTGCGGGAACATGCCGCGCGGGGCCGGGTCTCGCGCTTTCTGCTTGTCGCGCTGGGCGCGATCGGAATTGCAGTCGGCGCCGGTTGGGCGGTGGGGAAACTGCGCCCCGCCCGGCCCGCGCCTTCACCGGCGGCGCCCACCGTTGAGCCCGCGCCGGGCAGCGACCCGCAGCGGGGCGAACTGGTGTTCGCCGTGTACTGCGCGTCGTGCCACGGCCCGGACGGGCACGGCGACGGGAGCGCGGCAGCGATGTTGCGCCCGCCGCCGCGCGATTTTGCCGCCCGCCCCTGGCGCTTCGCGCCGACCCCCGAAGCGATTCGCAAGGTCACGCGCGACGGCATCCCCGGCACCGCGATGGCCTCGTTCCGCACCCTGCCGCCCGCCGACCTCGACGCGGTGGTTGCCCACGTCGAGCGGCTCGCCACCGCCGGGCCGGTGACCGAGAAACCGCCATCCGAAGACGCGCGCCTGCTCGCCGCCGCCGGGTTCACGGACCTCACGGGCACGGTTCCGCCGCCGCTGGTGCTGACCGACGCGCGTGATCGCCTCACGCGGTTGCCGGACCTCAAAGGCAAACTCGTTGTGTTGCACTTCTGGGGCACCGGCTGCACGCACTGCGTCAAAGAAATCCCAACCCTCGACCGATTGGGGCGCGAGCACGCCGGGCAACTGGTCGTGCTTCACGTTTGCGCCGACGCCGACACCCCGGCCGACGCGCAAAAGGTGCTCGACAAGTTGGCCCCGGGCGCTGTGGCCCACGTCGAGGCAACCGGTTTGGGCGTGGCCCGTTACGAGGTGCAAGCGCTCCCGACCGTTTGGTTGATCGCGCCCGACGGGAGCGCAATCGGTCGGAGCAGCGGGGCCAAAGATTGGACCGCCGAACCACAAACACGGTTGCTCGCCCAGTGGTTCCCGCCCGCGAAATGAGGCCCTGGAACCGCCGGCACAATCGGTTCTGGGGGCTTTTCGGGGCACGCTTGCCAAAAATCCCGCCCGCGGCGCCAACGCGCCGCGGGCGGTTTCGTTATACCCTTTGAACGGGGCGGAACGGGCGCAAGATTAAGCCGGTGCTGGACAACCGGCCGCACGGGCGGCTATGGTGGGTGAGATACCCAAGTCGCCTTGCCTCCCTCATCGCCGGACGAACGAAGCGTGACCCGTGAACCGGACCCAGCCCTCCCGGACGCGGACGGCGAACCACTCGCGGGTTCCCCATCCGAGCCGCTGTCCGAAGAGGCCGAATGGATACGGGCCGCCCAGAACGGCGACCGGTCCGCGTTCGCGCGGCTCATCGAAGTGTACTGGGACCGACTGTACCGCTGGTTGTACCACCTGACCCGCGACCGGCACGCGGCCGAAGACCTCACCCAAGAAACGTTCCTGCGCGCCCTGGCGGCGGTGAAATCGTTTCGACCCGGGAGCAACTTTCGGGCGTGGGTGTTCCGCATCGGGCACAACAACTTCGTGAACCAGAAGCGGGCCGAGCGGCGGACGAAGCACCAACTGCCCGAGGACGCCGCCGCGCCGGGCGCGGGGACCGCCGAGAGCGCGGCGGAGAACCGCGAGGCGCTGGAGGTGGTGAGCCGGGCCGTTGCCGACCTGCCGTCCGACTTCCGCGCCGCGCTGTTGTTACGGGTCGAAGAGGGGCTGTCCTTCCGCGAAGTGGCCAAGGTGCTCAACACGACCGAGGAAACCGCCCGGTGGCGGGTGTTCAAGGCCCGCCAAAAGTTGATGAAGGTGCTGTCGCCGGAACTGCTCCCCCCCGGGGCCGTCCCGGAAGAAGCAAAAGAGTGAGTGAAACGAACCACGGTTCGGAACGAACGAGATCAGGACGCGGCCGGTCGTTTGTCTCGTTCGCCCCGGACCCGCGCCCGATTGATTTCCTGTGCCCATTGGTGCCGCAATGAACTGCCAGGCGGTTCAGAACCAGATCATCGCTCTGTCGGACCCGCGGCAACTGTCGCCGGTGCTGCTCGCGCACGTCGCCGGGTGCAGCGCGTGCCGGGCGTGGGCGCGGAAGGCCGCGCAACTGGAATCGCTGCTCGAACAGCTCCCGGTTCCACCGGCCCCGCGCGAGAAGAAAGAAGCCCTCATCGGCGAACTGCTCGCCGCCGACCCCGTGATCCAGCCGCCGGTGGTCCCGGCGACGCGCCCGAGTTTCGTCACAGTTGCGGTGCGCGTCCTCCGGCAGAATCGAGCTTATGTGGGCGGGATCGCGGCGGCGGTTCTGGTCGTTGTCGGGCTCGTGTGGAGCCTGAACCGGACGAAGCCACCGCAGACGGAGTTCGCCGAGCCGCAGAAGCACCCACTGCTGGACAAGTTGGTCAACCGCGATGTCGCCCTGGCGCGCGCGGAAACGCCCACCAAGCGCCTGGAGGTTCTCGGCGGAATGGCCGAAGACCTCGCGGGCGAGACGCGCGGTATGGCCCGGATCGCGTCGCCGACGGAACTGAAAGACCTCGCCCGCTTGTACGATAAAGTTGTGAAGGACGGGATCGTGCGCCAGGCAAAGGAGCTGCCCATTCATATGGACCGGGGCGAAAAGCAGCGGCTGCTGGACGGCCTCAAGACCCGCCTTGAGGCCGACGCGGCCGAAGCGGACAAGGTGGCCCGCGAGGCCCCGCAGGACTCGCAACCGGCTCTCAAGCGGGTGGCCGACACCGCTCGCGAAGGCGCGCGGGAACTGGCCCGCACCGAGGGGAAGTGAAATGGCCCGCTGGGCGTACATCATCGCGGCGTTCGGCGCACTCGCGGCGTGGGCCGGCGCGCAGGGGCCGCCACCCGCGCCGGCCCTCACCGCCGCGGACCAGCTCCGGCTGCTCAAGGCGAACAGCACGCTGATCGATAACCTCGTGGACCATGGCGTCGCGCTGTCCCGCGCGGACAAAGTTGAGGAGCGGGCCGAGCGGTGCCGCCAAGCGGCGCAGGTGCTCGCGACCGCGATTCAGGACGCGGCCACCAAACAGGAACCCGAGCGCGTGGTCGAACTGACCGAACTGTTCCGCGAGATCGTTCGAGACGCGCTGCTCCCGACCATCGAAGACGGGAAGCGGCTCCTCACCCCCGGATCGCCGGGGGCGGCGCAGTTGCGCAAGACCCGCGACGACTCCGCGCGCGACATCCGCAAGCTCAAGGCCGCAATCCCGGCGACCGGCAAGGTCGGCGAGAGCGCCCGCGTAAAAGAAGCACTCAAGCAGCTCGACGGTTTGAGCGAGGAGCTGAAGTAAGGCTACGGGTCACGAGTTGCCAGGGCTCCCACACCACACGCCGTCCCCTTTTCCCCAAAGGGGAGCGGCGTGGTGCTTTCCGACCTCACCACGCTCCCAACTCGCCAGCGTCGGAAATAACGCACGCGAGCCACGTTCCAGGGAACGTGGCTCGCTTGGACCGTTTGGAATTTTCGCCGGGTGCCGCCGAAAGGTGAGCGGCTCAGGGCATCATCGGGTCGCCCTTTGGCATCGGGCCGCCGGCGGGCGGGGCCGCCAATGATTCGGCCTTCGGCGCCTCACCGAGTTTCATCACGTCCGGCGGCGGCGCCTTCGGCGGTGACTTGCCACCGTACTCCTCGTTGTCCAGGTACAGCAGCACGCACCCAACCGTGGTCGCAACGAACGTGATGAACAGCATCATCACGTACGCGCCGTCGCGCTTCACCGGTTCGACCCGTTTGGGGCGGTCGTCGCGATCGTAGTCTCGGCTCTTGCTTTTTGCCATCTTCACGGCCTCCGGTGCGGGTGTTCGGTGGTAAGCGCCACTTACGGGGTCGGCGCCCGTGGGCCGGTGCTGGTCGCGATGATGCCCACCTGATCGCCCTTGCGCGGGAGTTCATCGGCCCGGAGCTGGCTGATCGGAACCCGACGGGCCGGGCGGAACTCGGCGACCGCTTCCTTCGGGTACACCGACTTGGTCACCACCAGCGTGCCCAGGTACTGCCCGCCGTTGCTCTCGCGGTACACGTCCAGGCGCGACCCGGGCTCCAACCCGGCATCGATCCCGATGCTGATCTGCACGAAGTCGCCGGCGATGTCGTGCGTGACCGTTCCACGAACGTTGTCCGGAAGGGGCGCGGGCATTTTTTCGATGCTGCGGAGCACGGTCGCGGTGCCGCTCCCGCCGGTCTGCTTCAGTTCGATGACCTGGGCCTGAAGGAACTCCACCCGGGCCGCATTTTCGTCCGCAATCGCTCGCGCCAGTTTGGCCTCGTTCTCGGCCCGCAACCGCTCGCGGTCGGCGGTCTCTTTCGCCAGAACCAACCGAACCGCGTTGTTCTCCAGCGTGTTGTTTCGCTTGCGGATGTTTTCCAGCTCAATAAGCGTCGCCTCTTTTTGGGCGTCGGCGACTTTCTGGCTCTGTTCCACTTTCGCATAGTTGGCGAGCAACTTGTTGAAATCTTCCGCGCTCTTGGTGCTGCTGGCCGACAGGTCCGCAAGCACCTTGTCCAGGTCGGCGGTGCGGCTCCGCTCGGCTTCGAGAAGGCGGTTCAGCTTCTCGCGCTCGACCCGACTGTCGTTCAGCTCCGTGCGCCGGTTGGCTTCGCTCTCTTTGAGCGCCTTTTCGGTCGCATCGGCGCGGGCTTTCCAGTTGGTTCGGGTCACGTACACGTTGACCGTGAACGCCATCCAAACCACCGAAGCGATGAGCACCAGGAACGTCAGGATCTTGCCGAGCCAACTCATCGCGTGCCCTCCCGCTGAGGAAGTTCGAGGTCCAGTTCGAAGGTCCGAGTTCGGAACCGGGCGCCGGGCGCCCCAGTTCCATGGGGGGCCCGACCCGGGACCGCAAGCTCAGAAATGTCACGTTGTGAATCACGGCTCCGAAACGCCGAGCGAGCGCAACCGGTTCCGCAACTGCCGCTCGCGCCGAACGACCGTTTCCCGGGTCTCGTACACGTTCACCTCGAACGTGGACAGGAAGAACAGTTCGGCCTGAACGCTGTCGCGGATCGTGTTCATGGCCAGGAGCCGCTGTTCGGTGCCGATCACCTCGGCACTCAGGGCGTCATACTTTTTGCGCTGATCGAGGATTTCCTGCGCGAGCGCCTCGATCCCCTTCACATCGCCCGCAACCGAGGTGGCCAACCCGTCGAGCCCCGGGAGCGGGAGCGCCTTGGGAGCCATTCCCATGACACCGGGGGCCACGTCGCCCAGGATCGGCTCGCCCTTCGGCTTACCAGTTGCGTCCACGGTCAGGTCGTCAAGTCGGAGCGTCGGGTCCACAACGTGACCGTAGAACGCGACTCCGCTTTTGGGGTTCGCGGGGTTGATCAGGTCCTTCGGGTTGCCCGTGTGCATCCACTTCACGCGTTCGGCGTAGCCCTTGCGCCGCTCCGCGCGGAACTGCTCGCGCTCTTCGAGCGCTTTGAGGTTGTCGCCCCAGGTGCCGCTCGCGACCTGCGCGCTGCGGTTCAGCACCTCGATTTCGGCCTTCAATTCGGCGAACGTCGCCGGGTTGCTCCCTTTATCGGTGCCGCCTTCCGGGATCGGGTTAAACCAGCCCGGGCGCTGCACGTACACGCCCACTGCCCACGTCATCATCGTGAGCCCGACGACAAGAATCAAAAAGGCCAACAGCTTACCAATTGCCGTCATGGTCGCACCTGGCCCGTGTGATGCCGAATCGATTCGGTCCCTTTACCTGAAAGCCGCAACCGCTCACTCGCGCCGCACGAATCCGCTCACGGCCGGGTGCGCGGCGGTATGCCGTACCGCTCGCGCTCGACGTCCACGAGCAGCGCTTCGAACCGGTAGACCTCTTCCAGTGTCAGCCCGACCTCGCGCTGGATCTCGTACAACTGCTTCTCGATCCCGGTCTGTTGGACGAGCAACCGGTCCACCTCAGCTTTCACCTTTTCGAGCTGCGCGGTCAAATCTTTGAGCTGGGTCTGCCGGCGGCTGACGGCATCGTCCGCGGCGGTCTTCTGCTCGACCAGCTTGGCCCGCTCCTCGGCGACCGTTCGCGCGCGGTCCACGTTCTGGCGCGCCTCCTTCAAGAGCAAATCCTGACGGAGGTGGAACGCGGCCTGATCCGCGGCGATCGGCAGCTCGACCTGGGAACGCATCTCGCGGAACCGCGTGGCCTGGGCCGCCAGGGCGTGAACGTACCGCCGGAGCCCGACGATCGCGGCCACGCGCTGCTGCCAGGCGCGGTCCTGATCGAGGTGAACGAGCAGGTGCGCGATCCGGTCCCGGCGGCTCCCCTCGTCGGTGGCAGCGGGCAGTTTCAGCTCGGTCGCCGCGGCGGGGTTGGCCTCTTCGATCTTCTTCTTCGCCTCCTGCCACTTGGCCGGTGCCAGAGGACCGGACTCCGACTCGTACAGTTTCGGCACAACGCGGTAGAACTTCCGGTCGAGCAGGTGGACGAGCTGGTCCGCGTCGGCCGCGACCTGCTCGGCGGTCTTGGCGGCGCCATCTGCGCGAGTGGGTGAAGCGAGCCCCTGGTACAGGAGCCGCTCGTTCATGCTTTCGGCCTGGAGCAGCAGCCACCCCATCACCAGCGGCACCTTTTGTGCGGGGTCCGGAGCCTTTCCGAGTTCGCCCTTCAGAATCTCGTGGACGCGTTTCAACTCGGCCGACTGGCTCACCACCGGCTCGTTGGTCGCGAGCGACGCGCGGGGCGCCGCAGCCGCTTCCCCGGGTGCGGTTGCGGGGGCCGGCGCGGCCGGCGGCTTGGTCGTATCGGCGAAGTAGCTCGTGAGTAACTGTTTGCTGACCGTTTTGGTTCGCTCGCCGCCGACCATGTCGGACGCGAACGGGGTCTCATCGTCCGGCGCGAAGTTTTCGCCATCAAGGGGGAGCCCTTGAAGGACGAGCAGGTGCCGGAACCCAGCCGCGTTGATCTGCTGGCGCCCTTTCCAGTCTTGGAGACCGAAATAGACGTACGCGCCCCCGGCGATGAGGATCAGCGGGATCAGCAGGATGCCGAACACTTTCATGATGGTTCGAGTCCCTGCACGGGCCGGGTACGAGAACCCGGCGGCCTTGGAAACAGTGCGAGGTGCGCGCGAAGCGCTCACAGACTGCGATTCTGCCGGACGACACCGACCTTGACAAGCGCGGAACTTCCACAAACGACGGGAGTTCGGAAACTTGGAAAGGCAGTGGCGGTCTTAGCGGTTATGTGGCGCCACACCAGAACCTTTCAGGTATTCTACACCGACAGGAACGGGGATCGGGATTCCAGAACCCGGATTCGGTGGGAACATCGAAACCCGCGCACGTTCGTGCGTTCTTGTTCTCGGCTCCCGTCACCGAATCCGAACGCCCGGCCCCCGATCCCTGTTAGTTTGAGCTATAAGTAAAGTACCCGCGCGCCGGTTCCGACCGGCACCCACGCCGGAGCGCTCTCATGGCAGTTGATACCCCCGTTCCGACGCAACTCGGTAACTACGACATCGTGTCGAAGATCGCCGAGGGCGGGATGGGCACCGTGTACAAGGGCCGCAACCGCAGCACGGGCGAGATCGTGGCCGTGAAGGTCATCTCCCCGACGACCGCCAAAAACCAGGTCCTGCTCCAAAGGTTCGAGCGCGAGTTCCTCGCCGCGAAGGTGCTCGACCACCCCAACGTGGTGCGCGCCATTGACTACAGCGGGACCATGCCGCACCCGTTCCTGGTCATGGAGTTCGTGGACGGCCAGTCCATCGGCCAGCGGATCGAGCAGAAGGGGCGCTACCCCGAGGCCGAAGCCGTGCGCCTCATCGCGCAGGTGTGCGACGGCCTCCAGCGGGCGCACAAGCAGGGGCTGGTCCACCGGGACGTGAAGCCCGACAACATCCTGGTGAACACGGATGGGGTCGCGAAACTCACCGACATGGGGCTCGTGAAGGAGGTCGAGGGCGACCTGAACCTGACGCGCACCGGGCGCGGGCTGGGCACCCCGCACTACATGGCCCCCGAGCAGTTCCGCAACGCGAAGACCGTGGACGTGCGCGGCGACATCTACTCACTCGGCGCCACCCTGTACGCGATGGTCACCGGGGTGACCCCGTTCGACAACGCCAGCCCGCTCGACTGCTGGATGCGGAAGATCCGGAACGAGTTCCGCACCCCGAAGGAACTCAACCCGGCCCTGTCGGACCGCGTGGACTGGGCCATTCGCCGGGCGATGAGCGCCGAGCCGGGGCAGCGCCCGTCGAGCTGTCGCGAGTTCCTCGAAGACCTGACCGGGCAGAGCCGACCGGCCCCGCAGTCCAGCCAGTCGGCCCAACCGCCCCAGCCGGCGCAGCCCGCAGCCGATGTGTGGTATCTCGTGTACCGCGACGAAAACGACAAGGCCCACACCGTGAAGGGCAGCACCGACGGGATCCGCAACGCGCTCCGCGACAACCTGCTCGGCGACCCGTCCGGGGTGCTGGTGAGCCGCACGAAGAACGGTCAGTTCACGCCGCTCGCCAGCGTCCCGGAGTTCCGCGACCTCGTCGTGACCCCCGGGGTAGCGGGGCCGACCGTTCGCACCCCCAGCCCGGACGAAACCGTCGAGTACCGCGAGACCGCGCCCCCGGGGCCGTCGGCTTCGGGGGGCTTTGGGCGCCCGGCGCAGAAGCCCCCGACGGGCGGGAAGCCGTCACTGCCGGCCCAGAACTCGACCGCGCCTTACAGCTACTCGGGCGCCTCCGGCGCGCACGCGGTGCCTCCGCGCACGAGCCGGGAGTCGCGGGAAACGAACACGAAGCCGGGCACACGGGCGAACAAAGAGGGCGCCAAGCCGTTCAACTGGACCCCGGTCCTGGTTGTGGTGGTGATGGTCCTCACCGCGGTTATCGGGTATCTGGTCATGTCGCGGTAGCGCGGGTCGGCTCCGAAAAGCGACGGAGCAAAGCACAAGCAGGCGCGGCGCCCGAATCAACGCCGCTCGCTCGTTTGTCCCTTTTACTTCGTGGGCTTCAGCACGATCTGGCGCAGGTCCATCACCGCAACCCCGGGCTTGGTCCTGGCCCTCACGGTCATCGTGTGGCGCCCGGCCTTTGCGACCTTCAGCGTACCGACCTCGCGCGCCTCGAACGCCTGGAACCCGCCGGTGTCCTTCACCGTGAAGGACACTTTTTCGTCCCCGACGGCGAGTTCGACCTCCGAACCGCCGCTCCCCTTTCCGCACCCTTGCAGCACTTCGACGGTGAAGGTTCCCGGCTTCTCCGCCGTGAAATCGAACGTCGCGTAGTCGTCCTTGTTGACCCAGAACCCGAGCGTGTTCTTGTGCGGGAGCGGCTCGAACCGCAGCATCACGCCTTTGACAAGGGCCGTCCGCGCGTGCAGCGTGATGACGCCGTCCTTGTTCGGCGGGTTCGGTCTGTAATCGGGGTTCGGGGTCGGCATCTGCGCACCCACGGCCTTGCGCCACGCGGCGAGCCGCTTCGCGAGGTCCTCCACGAGTTGCGGCTTTTCCGCACTCAGGTTGCGGCTCTCGGAGAGATCCTTTTTCACGTCGAACAGTTCGTGGCGGCCGTCTTCGTAGTACTCGATGAGTTTGTAATCGCCCGCCCGGATGGCCCCGCCGGGCCGGCTCCCCTGGTTGGCATAGTGTGGGTAGTGCCAGCAGATTTCGTTGCGCTCCAGTTTCCCGCCGCTGAGCACCGGCACGAGCGAAACGCCATCGCGCGGGGATTCGCTTTGCGCACCGGTCGCGGCGAGAATGGTGCCGAAGAAGTCGATGCTGCACGCAACCTCACTCGTGACGATGCCGGGTTTGACCTTACCGGGCCATTTCACGATGAGCGGGACGCGGACCCCGCCTTCGTAAAGGTAACCCTTCCCCTCGCGCAGGGGGGCGTTGTAGGTGGGTGCGAACGCCATCCCTTCGAGCGTCGCCAACCCGCCGTTGTCGCTCGTGAAGATGACCAGCGTGTTGTCGGACAGCTTCAACTCGGCGAGCTTCTTCAGCACGCGCCCGACGGCGTCGTCCATGCTCTCGACCATCGCGGCGTAC
>DASWYH010001314.1:0-2422 GCA_036405095.1 Gemmata sp.
GCTTCACGCCGGAACTCCTCCGTGAACTTCCGTCGGGACGTGGTCGGTGCCGGTGGGCTGGCCTTTCGAGGCATCGTCGAACTCCTTTGGCGATGGCCATCTTAGGCAGTTGGGCTGTCCGCCAAATCGTCAGCACCTCACTCCTCCTCCTCGTCTGATTCGTCGTCGTCTTCGGGACCGGCAAGGTCGCTCTCGTCCGCCGTCAGAAGAACCAGCAGGGTCTTCATGCTCGGCAGGGGCAGGTAGCCCTCGGTCACAAGAACCCCGCCCAGTTCGTCCCGCTCGTAAGTCTGAAACCAGTCGGTCAGGTTGCCGCCTTGTTCGAGCTCCTCGCACCGGCCGCGCAAGAAATTACCCCACTGTCCGAGGGCAGTGCGAGGCAAGCCGAGACCGCCTTTGGCGGGGAACGCGCCGACGCCGATGAGTGACTCGGAGGCGAAGCACCAAGCCTTTTGGCCGTCGCGGATGCCGGCGATCCCGCACGGCAGCTCCGACAGGCGGACCGCGCGGATGACCGTTGCGACGCAGAGCCGCGCAAGGGTTCAATCTGGGCAATTTGGGCAGCCAACTGAACCACCCGGCAAAACGACGAAGAGATTGGAAATCAAGGAGTTACGGCGTTGAACTTCCGCTGTCGTTCAACCGAGCTTGGATCTCTGCGGTGCACTGCCCCAGTCCATACTCCACTTTGCGGCCTGAATACGCGGCAAACCCGTTGGCCGAGATACGAACCATGTTCCGACATCGTGTTTGACCCGGAACGCCATGGAGGGTACAGAAATTGCAGGAAAATAAGGGCTCGAATTCATGATCGTCCATTCTGTACCCGGTCCAATTGCCATTGAGGACCAGCCGTGATCACTCGCGAGCAACGTCGCGCGGCCGGGTGGGGGGCGTTCTGGTCGGGAATGCTCGCCACCGCCATCTTCGTCGGCTCACGCAACCTGCGGCACATCGACGCCGCCCTCGTCGGGTACACGTTCGCGTGCCTGTTCGCCGCGTTCGCCGTCGCGTACCGGTACTCGATGTGGCTCCAGCGGCCTCCCACCCGTCTCTACTGGCGCCGGGGGTGGGAGGCGTTTCTCAGGCCCGGCTACTTCTGGGCCAACGTCAAGCACTTGGCCGGACGGTTCGTTCGGCTGTTTGCCCTGAACGAGCACATCCTCCGGCGGGGCAAGTCCCGGGGGATAGCGCACCTCCTGATCATGTGGGGGTGCGTGCTTGCCGCCGCCATCACCTTCCCGCTCGTGTACGGGTGGGTGTTCTTCGAGACGGTGCCGGGTGACCTCTCGACCTACCGGGCGTTCGCGTTCGGGGTGCCGCTGTTCGACTTCGGACACGACTCGCTCGTCGGCCACCTGATCTTCCACGGACTGGTGTGGTCGGCGCTGCTGGTCATTCCCGGGGTGCTGATCGCCTTCAACCGCCGGGTCGGGGACCACGCGGCGGCCGCCCTCCAGGACTTCCAGGAGGACCTCCTGCCGCTGTTCCTCCTGTTCGCGGTGAGCGTCACCGGGCTGCTGCTGACGGTGAGTTACACGTGGATGAAGGGGTACGCCTACGAGTTCCTGGCCATCCTCCACGCGGTGACGGTCATCTTCACCCTGTTGTGGCTGCCGTTCGGGAAGTTCTTCCACATCTTCCAGCGGCCGGCCCAGCTCGGGGTCAAGTTCTACCGCGACGTGGGCGGGCAAGAGGAGCCGGCGATGTGCGCCCGGTGCGACGCACCGTTCGCCACCCCGACCCACGTCGCCGACCTGATCCAGGTCGAGGCGGAACTCGGGTACAACTACACGCTCCCGGCGGGCGCGCCGGGGCACTACCAGCACGTTTGCCCGGCCTGCCGGCGGAAGCTGCTGGCTCTGGCCCAGCACGCGGTCTGGCACCCCGAATCGCAACCAAAGCAGGAGGTCGGCGCCGATGGCCGCTGAAGCCCCCGACACCCCCGAGCTGCTTGCGAAGTTCGGCCCGCAGCGGGCGTACCAGTCCGGGCCGCGGGTGGACACGACCGTGGACCCCGACCGGCTGGTCAAGACGCACTGCTGCTTCTGCGGCCAGCAGTGCGGCATCCAGCTCAAGGTGAAGGCCAACCAGGTGGTCGGGTTCGAGCCGTGGCTCGAGTTCCCGTTCAACAAAGGGATGCTCTGCCCGAAAGGGGTCCGTCGCTACCTACAGGGCTCGCACCCTGATCGGCTGACCTCGGCCTACTTCCGCGACCCGGCCCGGGCGGACGGGTTCCGGGCGGTGCCGTACGACGAGGCGGTCCGGCGGGTGGCCTCAGAGATCCGGCGCATCCAGTCGGCGTACGGCAACGACGCGTTCGCGGTGCTCGGCGGGGCGAGCATGACGACCGAGAAGTGCTACCTGCTCGGCAAGTTCGCCCGGGTGTGCCTGAGGACGCGGCACATCGATTATAACGGCC
>DASWYH010001315.1:0-3866 GCA_036405095.1 Gemmata sp.
CGTCCTCCGTGACGGAATGTAGGTCGGCCGAGTGGAGCCGGGGACTTTACCCGGTTCGCCGCACCCGCCACAAGGCCGACTTCTGGCGGGGCCTCCGGCATCGGGTCGCACAAGATCCCCGCGGCCTTGCGGTCGCGTCTCGTTGGGCCTCTGCGAGCGGCGACCGCAAGGGCGCGGGATTGGCTCCGGAAACAAGCGGCAAACCCGGCTTCCGACGCGGCGCTTGGCCCCATGCGCAACATGCGTATTCGGCGCGCGGCGCCTTGACGGTTGCTCACACAACCATTACGTTTACACTTTCCTGAATTTCTGTCCCGCCGCCGGGCGGTCGAGAGTCGAGGAGCAATCGTGGCCGGACCCGCAAGCGAACGCATCCGCATCCGTATGGAAGGTTACGACCACGAGGTGCTCGACCGCACCGCGGCCGAGATCGTGAAGACCGCCCGCGACAACCAGGCCGAGGTCCACGGGCCGATCCCGCTGCCGACCCGCATCGAGCGGTACACGGTGCTGCGGTCCCCGCACATCGACCGCAAGAGCCGCGAGCAGTTCGAGATCCGCACCCACAAGCGGCTCATCGACATCCTCAAGCCGAACCAGAAGACCATCGAGGCGCTGAACAAGGGCCTCAACCTGCCGCCGGGCGTGGACATCAAGATCCGGGTCATCGCGGGCAGTTGAGGCGAAGTTCCGAAGAAAAGCTATTGTCAGTGTCGGTTGCCGTACTAGAAAGATTAACTCCCGCCCGCGGCGGACCCTCAGTTTCGAGGCCATCGCGGGCGGTTTCATGCGACGAAAGCGACCTCGCTTCACCGCCGAGATGCCAGCCCGGTAACGGGTCCGAGTGTCTCAACAACGCGGTTGTACCGGGCAAGCCGGTGCAGGCGGACAGGGTCAGGAGTGGCTGAACCAATGGCGGATAATAGCACAGCGGCCACCTCGGGCGCCGAGGTCAAGGCTCCCGTTGCCCGTTACACCGAGGTTACGGGGACGATCACGATTCCGGTCGTGAACCGGGCCGGTGCCGAGGTCGGTACGGTCGATATCGATCCGGCCGACTTCGGCGGAAAGATCAGTCGCCAATTGATGCACGATGTGGTCATCATGTATCTCGCCAATCAGCGCGCGGGTACGCACCACACGCTGCGGCGCGGTCAGGTTGCGGGGAGCACGAAGAAGCTGTTCCGGCAAAAGGGCACCGGCAACGCACGGGCTGGTACGAAGCGTACTAATAAGCGTCGTGGCGGTGGCACCGCGAAGGGGCCGAAGCCCCGCGATTACGAATACCACCTGCCGAAGAAGTCGGTGAAGGCCGCGACCCGCATGGCGGTGCTTTCCAAGTTCATGGACGGGCAGGCGGTCATCCTGGATGAGTTGGCCCTCGCCGCGCCCAAGACGAAAGAGATGGCTGGCGTACTGAAAGCCATCAAGATCGGTAAGAAGACCACCGAGAAGGGCGAGAAGGACGTGACCCTCGCCGACACAACGGTGCTGATCGGGACCGAGAAGCTGGACCCGAACGTGTACAAGTCGGCCCGCAACATTCAGGGCGTGAAGGTGTTGCCGGCGGCCGAGTTCAACTGTTACACGGTGCTGCGGCAGCGGCGGCTGGTGCTCACGAAGGCTGCGCTTGAGGCCCTGCGGGCGAAGAAGTAGTTCGAAGGGCTCAGGTTCCACGTTCCAAGTTGGCGGAACCTGTCGGCATCGAGGCGTCTTCGAACTTGGAACCTGGACCTTGGACTCTGGAACGCTGTCATGGCCACGACACGACCGCATCCGAAAAAATACCGGCGCAAGCTGGCTCTCCGCAAGCCGTGCGTTCACGGTGAGTCGGGCGTCGAATTGCGCTCGTATCAGGTGGTGCTCCGTCCGCTCGTTACCGAGAAGGGCACCCACCAGAGCACGCGGTACAATGCTTACACGTTCCAGGTGAACCCGCTCGCCACCAAGACGCAGATCAAGGCGGCGATCGAGGAGTTGTTCAGTGTCCGCGTCGAGGCCGTCCGCACCCAGGTGCGAGAGGGGAAGAAGCGGCGGTTCCGGCAGTCGATCGGCCAGCTCCCCACCTGGAAGAAGGCCATCGTCACACTGAACGAAGAAGACAAGATCGAGTTCTTTTAACAGATTAGTTCTCGGTGGTCAGTGGGCAGTTGCCGGCGGGCGACTGGTGCCGGCCGCCAGGCGACTTTGTGTCCGACTGAGAACTAGCAACCGACCACTGAGAACTGCGATATGGGCGTTAAGCAATACAAGCCGACTTCCGCGGGCCGACGGGCCGGGATGGTGTCCGACTTCGCGGACTGCACTAACCCGCGCGAGAACGCGCCCGAAAAGTCGCTGCTCGCACCGAAGAAGAAAAAGGGCGGGCGGAACAACCAGGGTATCACCACGTCGCGGTTCCGGGGCGGCGGCCACAAGCAGCGCTACCGGATCATCGACTTCAAGCGCAAGCGTGATGACGTGGCGGCGACGGTTCTGAAGGTCGAGTACGACCCGAACCGCACGAGCCGCATCGCGCTGGTCGAGTACCCGCGGGATGACAAGCACGAGTTCTCTCGGGCCTACATTCTGGCCCCGAACGGGCTGAAAGCCGGCGACAAGGTGATCTCGGGCGAGAGCGATCAGGTCGAGCCGAAGCCTGGGAACTGCATGCCGCTGTGGAAGGTGCCCCTCGGGATGAGCGTCCACAACGTGGAACTGGTCCCGGGGAAGGGCGGCCAGATCTGCCGCTCGGCCGGGTGCGGGGCGGTGCTCACGGCACGCGAAAAGGACTGGGCGCAGCTCACGATGCCGAGCGGCGAAATCCGCCGGGTGTCGAGCAAGTGTCGCGCGACCATCGGCGTCGTATCAAACGCCGAGCACATGAACATCAGCATTGGCAAGGCGGGCCGGATGCGGTGGAAGGGGCGAAAGCCCCACAACCGCGGTACGACCATGAACCCGACCGACCACCCGATGGGCGGCGGCGAAGGGCGGACGGCCGGCGGGCGGAACCCGTGCTCGAAGACGGGTGTACCCGCGAAGGGGGGCAAGACCCGCCAGAAGCGGAAGCCCGGCGGTAAGGCGATCATCCGCCGGCGCCCGGCGGGCCGGTTCCAGAACACCGCCTGAGTGGGTGGGGCGGCCTGCGGGAGTTGATCGGTTGCATAAAAACAACTGGTCTTCTCGAAGGGCGCTCATATAGTGATTTTTCCCGGTTTTGAGTGTGCCGGGATTTTGTTTTGTGTTTGAGATGGGCCGAGTTCCAGGGGCAGCAGAGCATGAGCCGGTCGCTTAAGAAAGGCCCGCACGTCGATCTCCGCTTGTTGGCGAAGGTCGAGAAGCAGAGCTCGCAGAACCGGGAGCCGATCAAGACGTGGTCGCGTGACTGCACCATCGTCCCGGAGTTCATTGGCGCGACGTTCCTGGTTCATAATGGCCGGACGTTCGTTAAGGTGTACTGCACCGAAGATATGGTCGGGCACAAGCTCGGCGAGTTCTCCCCGACGCGGACCTTCAAGGGGCACTCGGGCGGGAAGAAGGCCGCGGCCCCGGGCAAGTGATTTCGGGAGTTATCAGTTGTCAGTGGTCGGTCGTCCGTCGGACCCGTGTCGCGACGTGAGGCCCGCTGAAGGCTGATTTTTACTGGCAACTGAACACTGATAGCTGTTACCGCTATGGACTACAAAGCACTCCACCGGTTTGCGGATGTCGGGCCTCGGAAGATCCGGCTGTTCGCCGATCTGATCCGCGGCAAGAACGTGGACGAAGCGCTGCAGTTGCTGCGGTTCTATCACAACCGCGGCGCGAAGCTGCTCCTGGCCGTTGTGCAGAGCGCTTACGGCAACGCGGACGATCGCGAGTGCCCGGACCCGGACGGCCTGATC
>DASWYH010001316.1:0-3016 GCA_036405095.1 Gemmata sp.
GCGGCGTGCCGCAGCCGACCAGCGGAACGGGCACGGCCCCGGTGGGTGAGTCGCCCGCACCGAGAGCGTATTCCAGCACCGCAGACGAAACGTTCTGGTCGTCGCACCCGATAACGGTGATGGGGACGCGCGCCCCCGGGCGCAGGGCGCGCGCGCGGCCGGTCACCCCCGTTACTTGCTCGAACCACGGGGCCTGATCGGGGACCACGCGGACGTTGGCGGTGTTCACCGTGCGGAGCTTCTTCCCGTCCACCTCGCGGAGCAGGACGAGCGCCCACTCGCCGCTCGTGCGAAGGACCGCGGTCGCGCTCCCGGAGCACCGGTCCGGGGCGAGTTTGATCGGGACCGTCTCGGGTTTGGCGCCGCCCGCGGTGCGCACCTCGAAGTGGGCCGCCGCGACCGGTTGCGTGAACTTCAGTTGCGCGCAGAGCTTCGTGAACTCGGCGGCCTCGAAGTCCGTGAGCTGTGCGAGTTCCCGTTTCGGGCGCCCGGCGTACTCGGGCGCGCAGAGAACGAACCGGGTGCCCGCGGCGAGTTCCGCCGGGTCGAGGGCGGTCACGCGGAACCACTCGCTCGTCGCCCCGCCGATTTGGACGCGGTACTCGAAATCGCAGGGCACGGCCGCGCGCGTGACGTGGAACACGCCGGTATCGTCAGCGGTCATCGTGAGCGGCTGTTCGGGCTGCCCCGGCGCGGCGCGCACCAGGGCAAGTGCGGTTTCCGGCCTGGGCGGGGCCGCGCGCGAACTGATCTGCTCCGCAAACGCGGTTAACGTGACGGGTCCGCCGCGCTTCACCACCGGCTCGCCGGACGTGACCACGACCCGGACCCCGGCCGCCGCCGGGCGCGCCCACGGCAGCGCCACCCGCCGGAGCCGGTCCGCGCTGCCGGGCACCAGCCCGGTGAGCATGAGGAACCCGAGCAGGGCGAGGATCGCGCCGCACGCGCGGAGCGCCGCCGGGTGCGTGGGGATGGCTCGCGCGAAATCGACGCCCCGGGTGCGGCGGAGCGTGTCCTCGGTGAGCGCGGCGCGCACGGCGTCCGAGGTGTCGGGCTCGGGGCTCACGAGCGCGTGCAGCCGGTCGGCCAGTTCGGGCAGCCTCGGCGCGAGTTCGCGGGCGACCTCCGCGAGTGAGATCTCGGTTTGCCACGGGCGGACGACGAGCTGCCACACGAGAACGCCCAGGGCCGTGACCCACACCGCGATGAACAGCCCGCGGGCGGTGGCCGGCAGCCCGACGGCCGCATCGAGCAGGAGCACGCAGAGGGTGGCGGCGACGGCCGCGAGGACGCACGCGCTCGCCCCGCGCGCGATGCGCAGCGCCCGGACGCGCGGGACCAGCGCGGCGAGGCGCTGTTCGAGGGCGTGCGGGGGGGTGGCGGCCATCGACGCTCCGAAGAACCGGCACCGACCGTGCCCGGATACGCGCGAAGTGCGTACTTTAGACTATACCCGCGGCCGTCCGGCCCCGGCAAGCGCGAGCCCGCGCCAGCCCCGTAGTGAACTAACCTCACATGGTCTCGCCTGAACGCCTGGAGTCGATGCAGAAAAGTTGGGTGCGCACCCTGGAGCGCTACCGCGTCGCGCCGGCGGACGCGTACCCCGTGTTCGACGTGCTCGTCGCCGCGCACTCCGCCCCGGAGCGGTTCTACCACAACCTGGAGCACCTCACCGAGATGTTCCGGGTGATCGAACGGCTCTCTTCAACCGTCGAAGACCCGAACGCGCTCCAGTTGGCGGTCTGGTTTCACGACGCGGTCTACGACTCGCGCGCCAAGGACAACGAGCAGCGGAGCGGGGAACTCGCCGTCGATCTGCTCGGCCCGATCGGGGTTCCGGCGTCCGGGATCGAGCGCATTGTGAGAATGATCTGGGCGACGGCGCACACCGCCGAGCCCCCGGCGGACCGCGACACGCGGGTGCTCCTCGATGCCGATCTGGCCATCCTGGGCGCGTCCGAAGAGCGCTACGCCCGGTACGCCACGGACATCCGGAAAGAGTACGCGTGGGTGCCCGAACCCGAGTACCGCGCCGGGCGCGTGGGGGTGCTCAACCGGTTCCTCGCGCTCCCCCGCATCTACCACTCGGACATCATGTTCGCGGAGGGCGAGGAGCGGGCGCGCGCGAACTTGCGTGCCGAACGGGATCGTTTTGCGTAAGTCCCCCTCTAATGTGCGACGCCCGCTTCCACCCACGACCCGGAAGCGCGAGGGAGGGAAAACATTTATGGACCTGAACAACTTTACCGAGAAGGCCCAGCAGGCGCTGGCCGGTGCGCAGAAGCTCGCGGCCCGGTTCAACCACCAGCAGATCGACGTGGAGCACGCGCTCCTGTCGCTACTCGATCAGGAAAAGGGGCTCACGTCCGCGATCCTGACGAAAGCCGGTGTGTCCGTTGACGCGGTCACGGTCAAGCTCCAGCGCGAGCTGGACAAGCAGCCCAAAGTGACCGGCACGAACGCCGAACCGCGCCTCACACAGCGGCTCGTGAGGCTCATCGACGCGGCCGAAGCCGAAGCCAAGAAGCTGAAGGACGAGTACGTCTCGGTCGAGCACCTGCTGCTCGCCACGCTGGACGACACCGGCACCGCCGGGAAGGTGCTCAAAGAGTTCGGCCTGACGCGCGACCGGCTCCTTTCGGCCCTGAAAGAGGTGCGCGGGAGCCAGCGCGTCACCTCGCAGAACCCCGAAGAGACGTACCAGGCGCTGGAGAAGTACGGGCGCGACCTCACGCAGTTCGCGCGCAACGGCAAGCTCGACCCGGTGATCGGGCGCGACGAGGAGATCCGCCGCGTCATGCAGGTGCTCTCGCGCCGCACCAAGAACAACCCGGTGCTGATCGGCGAGCCCGGCGTCGGCAAGACGGCGGTCGTTGAAGGTCTGGCACAGCGGATCATCCGCGGGGACGTACCCGAAGGGCTGAAGGACAAGATGATCGTCGCGCTCGACATGGGCGCGCTGATCGCCGGGGCCAAGTACCGCGGCGAGTTCGAGGAGCGCCTCAAGGCGGTGCTG
>DASWYH010001317.1:0-3034 GCA_036405095.1 Gemmata sp.
AAGAAGTTGCCGGGAACGGTTCCGCCGCCCACACCGACTCCGGAACCGCCATCGCCTCCCCCGCCGGTGCCGGACTTCGTGCCGACGCTCCCCCCGTTTCACCCGGACCTGCCTTCGGTGGTGACGCCGCCGTGGGCCACCCCGCTACCGGTTCCGAAACTCGCTCCGAGGCCGAAGTGAGCGGGCACGAGGCAACCTGGTCCGAGGCGGCCCCATCGGAAGCCCCTGCTCCCCCGTAGCCCAACGCGCCGCGGTGGGGGCCGACCGGTTCCGCCCTGGGACCGCGGGCGTCCCGCCCGCCGGCACACCTACGCGGCCGCGAAACGAATCTTCGCTACGCAACGCGACTGATAACGCAGCGGGCGGGACGCCCGCGGTCCCAGGGAGAAGGCACACAAACCTTCGCCACGCGACGCGGTGGGCAGAAACCCCGCGGTCCCAGAACGCGCCGCTACTTCTTCGACCGCTCCTCCAGCTTCTTCTCCAGTTCACGGATGTGCTTCTCGACCTCGTTGAACCGCGGCGGCCACGTCCGAGTTCGTAGCTTCTTCAGGGTCTTTGTGGCGCCCTCGTAGGACTTCGCTTCGATCTGCGCGGAAGCCAGCTTCAGCAGCCCGGTCGGTTCCAGGGCGCGGACCTCGGCGACCCGCTCCCAGTGCGCGATCGCGTCGGCCCAGCGGCCCTGCTTCTCGCGCACCTCGGCCAACAGCTCGTGCCCCTCGGACTCGTTCGGGAGCGCCTCCACGATCGAAGTGAACGCGCGCTCGGCCTCGGTCGGCCGGTCCAGCTCCGCGTACCGGCGCCCGAGTTGTTCGAACAGCTTGATCTCGCGCGGCGACGCTTCCACCGCGCTCAGCAGTTGCTGAACGGCCCCGGCTTGATCGCCGATCTGGTCGTAGCACGCGAGCAGCAGCTCATACGTTTCCGCGTCCCCGGGTTGCAGTTCGGCGGCCTGGAGCAGTTGCCGGATCGCCCGGCCGTGGTCGTTCCGCTGGATGTACGCCTTCCCGAGCGCCTTGCGAACGACCGCGCTCTGCAACGGCTCCTGGTTCAGCCCCTCGACGAACCCGGCGAGGTCCGGGGCACCCACGAGCACCTCCGCGAGCGCCGCGAGCGCCTGCTTCCGCGACTCGTGGTGCGGCCCCCAGGTCACGACCGCCCCGCTCGCCATGTCCACGGCCTTCTTCGTGTCACCCAGCCCCGCATACGCGCGGGCCGCGTGCGTGTAGTAGCTCGAAAGTGCGCCGTCGCCGGTGCCGCGCCGAACGGTCCCGCGCTGGCGCCGGGGGATCAGCTCCTCGTAGTACGCCGCCGACTCCGCGAAGAGCCGGTTCTCCAGGCAACTGTACCCCAGGGCCGCGAGGGCGCCCTCGGTCCAGCGGTCCTTCTCGTGGAAGAACGCATCCGTGCTTTTGAGCAGCGCGAGCAGCTCGGGGCGCTTCCCGGTGCAGAAGTACGCGTGCATCAGCTTCGTGCGGTACGCGATGTTCTCGGGCCGCTCGGCGACCAGCGCCCGCAGCACCGGGACCGATTCGGCGAACCGCTTCGTGCGGTGCAGGTAGTCCGCGAGTTGCCACCGCCCGGACTCGCCCAGTCGCTTCTGATCGCAGGCGACGAGTAGGATTTCGATCGCCCGCTTCTCGCGCGACAGCCCTAAGAACAGGTACTCCGCGATGTACTCGGCCGCGGCGCCGGCGCCGCCCGGCGCCGCGAGCACCTCTTCCGCGACCTGTGCAAATGCATCGGCCTTGTCGGCCCAGAAGTAGCTGTACCGCCGGTCGTAAGTGGTGCGGTTGCGCGACTCTCTCTCGCGCAGGTCGCGCCGCAACTCGGTGAGGACCCGTTTCAAGAGCCACGGTTCGAGGACCCCGAGTTCCTTCACCTCGGTGCGCCACTCGCCGAGCCGGTAGCTGTGCTGCGCCCATGTGCTCTGGTTCGTGTAGCGCATCCAGTCCGGTTCGCCGTCGGCGCGGTCCAGCAAGAAAGTGAGCGCCTCGCGCGGCCCGGCGAGGTCGTGGAGCGCGCGGGCCACGTCGCCCACGACGGAATCGTACTCAATGGTCTGTTCCTTGAGCACCTTCGGGAGCCGCTGGAACGCGAACGCTCTCAGATCGTCGGTGACCCCGGCGAGCTCGAGTTCGTGGGCCTGCCGGTAGAGCCGCACGCACCGCTCAAGAACCCGATACCGGTGGTTCTGGTCCGGGTCGTTGAGTTCGGCGAAGAGCCGGGCTTCGAGTGCTTTGTAAAGCGCTGCGCCGTCGCCCAGAGAAACGCGGCCCTTGTGCGTGAGCGCCCGGAGGTACACGTCGCTCAGGCGCTGCGTGAGCCAGCGCTTCTGCTCGGTGTGAACCGGGTGCCCGAGCTGCGCCAGCAGGAACGCCTCCGCGCGCTCGAAGTGCCCCGCGCCTTCGTGCAACCCGATCAGGGTCGTAACCGCGCTGTTCGCGGAGGTCGGGAGCACCCCGTTGCTGGCCTCTTCGAACTCTTTGAGGGCCGCCTGGAGTAGGTCGATTGCGTCCGCCCGCCGGGAGCGCGCGTTGAGCGCGTCCGCGTACCGGTGGGCGATGCGGAACCGATCGAACGACCCGGGCGCGGCCCCGCGGTGCAGCGCCTCGAGCTGCCGGAGCTGTTCCGTGGCGATGGCGGGCTGAGGGACCGCGCCCAACCCCGCGAGGAAATCGGCCATGAGCCACGGTTCGCCCGACGCCCACTCGCGCTTGAACGCGCTCACCAGCGCGGCCAGTGCGCGCTCCGCGTGCGGCCCGGGCTGGTTCTGCAACTCGGCGGCCCGCCGCTCCACGAGCAGTTCCAGGAGGTCGAGGGCGCGCTGATCGACGGGCGCCTTGGCCGCCGGGCGCACGGTTTTGATGCGCCCGACAATCGCGTCCGCGGTGGCCTCGTCGTGAACGTCACTCAGCACCGCGCCCATGCCCGCAAGGAACGGGTACACTTTCGCCGCGGTGTGCCCGACCACCCCGTCGGCCAGCATCGACAGCAGCCGCGGCTCGTGCGACGCCTGATAGAACTGCTGCAA
>DASWYH010001318.1:0-7983 GCA_036405095.1 Gemmata sp.
CGCTCCCGACGACCGCGGCGTTATTTGCGGCCCCTTCCGTTTTGCAACCCTCGATTTGTCAAAGATCGGACGGTCCTTGCCCCTGCTCTCGTGAGCAGGGGCTTTCTTTTCGCCCCCGCATCCGGTTACCATGTGCGGAACTCAACACCGACGCGCCGAGTTTCTGTTCATGATGATCAATTTCCGCACACCCCTTGCGCTCGCAGCGCTCCCCTTCTTGTTCGCTGTCGCCGCGGTCAGCTTTCCCAACGCGCGGGCTGACAGGCGCCCCGAGCACCTCGTTCCTGAGCCTTACAAACAGGCGCCGCCGAATTCGTTCGAGTGCCGCTGGGCGGATGCCCCCATCACGCTCGATGGCGCCGCGGACGAACCGGCGTGGAAGCACGCACAACCCATTACTGCATTCCATGTGCCGTGGGCGGGGGACAAGGCCCGCATGGCCCGCACCGCGACCACCGCGAAACTGCTCTGGGACCGTGAGTACCTCTACTTCCATGCGGAAATGGAGGACTCCGACCTCTTCGCGGACATCAACGAGCACGACGGCGATTTATGGAAGAACGACGTGTTCGAGGTGTTCTTGCGCCCGGATTCGCAGAAGACCGGCTACTACGAATTTCAGGCCAGCGCGGCCGGCACGCGCTTCGATGCCTTCTACCCCAAGTACGACCTCGATCAACTCGCGAAGCAGTCGAAAGCGGGCACGTTCTCGTTCGAGGCGAAGGTGAAACTGCGGGGCACCCTCAATAAGCGCGCCGACGCCGATAAAGGGTGGAGCGTGGAGGGCCGCATCCCGTGGACGGACTTCTTGCGCACCGGGGGGCGGCCCGTGCCGGGCGAGAAGTGGAAGCTCAACTTGTGCCGGTTCGATTACAGCGCGGACTGGAAGGAGCCGGAGCTCTCGTGTGTGGCGCCGATCACCAAGAAGAAGATCCCGCCGTTCTTCCACCAGAGCGACGATTACGCCGCGGTCACCTTCGTGGGACCGGACGCGACCACCGCGAAGCCATTTGGTATCGAGGCCCGCGGCCCGGTCGCATCGAAGGTTGTGGGGTTCCCGGACCCGCCGCTGCCCTTCGTGGCGACGCGCGTCCTCGACAAGTACCGGCCCGAGTTCCCGATCCGCGTGGAACCGATCCCGGGCACCACGGACGCGCTCCTCATCACGCAACCCCGGTCCTACGGTCCCACGCACGTGTGGCGGTTCCCATACGGGGGCGCGAGTACCGAAAAGGACGCGGTGAAGCTCCTCGATACGCCCCACGGGGGCACCGCCTACGACATCGCGTTCCATCCGAAGTTCGCGGAGAACCGGTTCGTGTACATCGGCTGGAACGGGGCCGTTCCCGGGCACAAGGGGAAGCGGAGCATCATCTCGCGTTACACGATGACGGCAAAGGCGCCTTACGGGCTCGACCCGAAGAGCGAAAAGACCATCATCGAATGGGAGTCCGACGGCCACAACGGCGCCGCCGTCTGCTTCGGCGGCGACGGCATGATGTACGTCACCAGCGGCGACGGCACCTCCGATTCGGACACCAACCTGACCGGTCAGCGCACCGACCTGTTGCTCGCCAAGGTGCTCCGACTGGATGTCGATCACCCGAGCGCCGGGAAAGCGTACAGCGTCCCGAAGGACAACCCGTTCGTCGGCAACAAGGAGTTCGCACCGGAGACGTGGGCGATGGGCCTCCGCAACCCGTGGCGCATCGCGTTCGACGCGAAGACGAAGCAGTTGTGGGTCGGGCAGAACGGGCAAGACCTGTGGGAGCAGGTGTACCTGGTGAAGAAGGGCGACAACTACGGGTGGAGCGTCACCGAAGGGGGCCACGACTTCTACCCGAACCGCAAGGCGGGGCCGAAGCCGTTCGCCAAACCCACCGTCGAGCACCACCACTCCGAAGCGCGGTCGCTGACCGGCGGGGTGGTTTACCACGGGAGCAAGTTGCCCGAACTGCGGGGCGCGTACATCTACGGCGACTACAGCACCGGACACATTTGGGCCGTCAAGCACACCGGCGACAAGATCGAGTGGCACAAGAAGATCGCCATCACCACGCTGAAGATCACGAACTTCGCCCTCGACCGCGATGGCGAACTTGTGATCTGTCACCACGCCCCGGCGGGCGAGGGCGGGTTCTACGCGCTCACCCCGAACACCGCGCCGGCGAACACCACGTTCCCCAGGAAGCTCAGTGACAGTGGTCTCTTCACATCGGTTAAAGATCACGTGATGGCCCCGGGGGTGGTGCCTTATTCCGTAAACGCCCCCTTCTGGTCCGATGGGTTGCACAAGGAGCGCTTCCTCGCGGTGCCGGACGGTGTCGTCCAGTACAGGCGCAACGGCAGTTGGGACTTCCCGGACAAAGCGGTTCTGGTGAAGAGCTTCGCGATCGAGTTGACCGAGGGCGACCCGGCGAGCCGGAGGTGGATCGAGACGCGGTTCATGACGAAGCAGTCGGGCGAGTGGTACGGCTACTCCTACCTCTGGAACGAGGCCGGCACCGACGCCACGCTGATCGACGCAGCGGGGCTCGACCGCACGTTCACCGTGAAAACGGCCGCCGGGGAGCGCAAACAGTCGTGGCACTACCCGAGCCGCGCGGAGTGCATGGTGTGCCACAGTCGGGCCGCGAACTACGTTCTGGGCCTCTGCGAAGTGCAGATGAACAAGGATCACACCTACCCGAACGGCCGCACCGACAACCAGCTCCGCGTTTTGGAACACATCGGTTTGCTCAACGTCGGGTGGGCCGGCGAGGTGGGCGGCGCGGTCAAAGACGCGGGCGCGAAGCAGCAACCCGACCAGCGCGAGCCGAAGCCCACCGGCATTTTGTCGGCCGCACCCGCGAACCTGAAAAAGCTCGCGAACCCCTACGACAAAACGCAACCGCTCGCGGAGCGGGCGAAGGCGTACCTGCACTCGAACTGCGCGAGCTGCCACGTCGAAGCCGGCGGCGGGAACGCGCAGATGGAACTCGGTTACGCAACCGCCTGGGAGAAGATGCGGCTGATCGGTGCCGCGCCCGTTCACCAGACGTTCAACCTGAAGGACGCGAAACTAATTAACCCGGGTGAGCCCGACAAGAGTGTGCTCCTGTACCGCATCGGGAAGCGCGGCCCGAACACCGGGCAGATGCCGCCGCTGTCGTCGAGCCGGGTTGATGAACCCGGTGTGGAGTTGCTCACCGAGTGGTGCAAGAGCCTGAAGAAATAGCACGTCTGTTAGACGAGTTTTGTGATTCGGGCGGAACACGGGCCTATCACCCGCGTTCCGCCCGGATGGGCACGCGGAAAACGTCGTTGCTAGCTCTCTCGGCATCACAGTTGCAAAACCCCTCCCTCGTAACCAAATATGGCTCGGTTTTAGCGCTGAAACGCCAAAGGGTGCTCGCTCTGTGCGCAACCGAAGCCTCGTCATGCGGCACGAGGGTTTGCCCAATGTCCACCGTCAGCGCTCAATCGCGACTCGCTCCCAGCACGAACGGCTTCGCTTCCGCACCTCGCCTCTTTGACGGTTACACCGCACACCCGACCGCGTGGGACGAACTCTTCGACCGGGACGGGGTGCCGCACCCGCACTGCGCCGCGCTCGTGGAGCGCCTCGGGAGGTTCAAGCAGACCGAGTTTCAGTCGAAGCGGACGAGCGCCGACCTCGCGTTCGTGAACCAGGGGGTGACGTTCAGCGTGTACTCGGACCGCCGCGGGGTCGAGAAGATCTTCCCCTTCGACCTGATCCCGCGGACGATCCCGGCGAGCGAGTGGGCCGCCCTTGAGGCCGGGTTGGTGCAGCGCGTCCGGGCGCTCAACCTGTTCCTCCACGACGTGTACCACGATCAGCGCATCCTGCGCGAGGGGGTGGTGCCGGCGGAACTGGCCCTCGGGTCCAAGGGGTTCCGCAAAGAGATGATCGGGTTCACGCCGCCGGGCGGGGTGTACGTCCACATCTGCGGCACCGACCTGATTCGCGATGTGAACGGCCAGTTCCTGGTTCTCGAAGACAACGGCCGCACCCCGAGCGGCGTCAGCTACGTGCTCGAAAACCGGGCGGTGATGAAGAAGGTGTTCCCGCAGCTGTTCGCGGACATCCGCGTGCGCCGCGTGGAAGATTACCCGCACCGGCTGCGCGAGGCGCTGGCGTCGGTTGCACCCGCGGGGGCCGGGGCGCCGCCCTGCGTGGTGGTGCTCTCGCCGGGGCAGTACAACTCCGCGTACTTCGAGCACAGCTTCCTGGCCCGGCACATGGGGGTCGAACTCGTGTTCGGGGCGGACCTCTTCGTTCACGAAGACTTCGTGTACCTGAAGACGACCCGCGGCGCGCAGCGGGTGGACGTGATCTACCGCCGGCTCGATGACGACTTCCTCGATCCCGAAACGTTCCGCCCGGACAGCCTGCTCGGCGTCCCGGGGCTGTTCCGGGCGTACCGCGCGGGCAACGTGACGCTGGCCAACGCCGTGGGCACCGGCGTTGCGGACGACAAAGCGGTTTACCCCTACGTGGAAGACATGATCCGGTTCTACCTCTCGGAAGAGCCGCTCCTGAAGAACGTGCCGACCTACATCTGTGCCCGCGAAGAGGACTGCGCCTACACGCTGGCGCACCTCGGCGAGTTGGTGGTGAAGGCGGTCAACGAGTCCGGCGGGTACGGGATGCTGATGGGGCCGTCGAGCACGGCGGCCCAGCGCGCCGAGTTCGCCGAGAAGATCCGCGCCAACCCGCGGAACTACGTGGCCCAACCGGTTGTAACGCTCAGCACGTGCCCGACCTGGACAGAAGAAGGGTCCGCCCCCCGGCACCTCGATTTGCGCCCGTACATAATTACGGGACGCTCGACGTGGGTGATGTCGGGGGGGTTGACGCGCACCGCACTCACCAAGGGCTCCCTGGTGGTCAACAGCAGCCAGGGCGGCGGCAGCAAGGACACGTGGGTTCTGGAGAAGTGACGGGCGACGGGCGGCCGGCGCGCCGGCCGCTTGCGGCGGTATCCGGGTTGTTGCTCACCACCCACGACTGAACACACATGATTTCCCGCGTTGCGGAACACTGCTTCTGGCTGGCCCGCTACCTTGAACGGGCCGAGAACACCTCCCGCATTTTGGAGGTGAACCACACGCTGCTGCTGGACTTCCACGTTCCGGTGGAGCAGCAGTGGAAGCCGCTCCTCATCATCTCGGGCATCCACGACTACGACAAGGAGCCGACCGCGGAGAACGTCCAGGAGTTCATGACCTGGGACCGCGACAACCCGTTCAGCATCGCCTCGTCGCTGTCGTGGGCGCGCGAGAACGCCCGCATCATCCGCGAGGTCATTTCCGCCGAGATGTGGGAGCGGATGAACTTCTATCACCTGTGGATGCAGAGCGACGAGGGGCGGGCGCTGTACGACCTGCACCGCAGCGAGTTCTACGCGCAGGTGCGGCGCATCAACCAGTTGCTCCACGGCATCGCGGACACCACGATGAGCCACGGCGAGGCGTGGGACTTCTTCAAACTCGGCACCAACCTGGAGCGCGCGGGCCAGGTCGCCCGGGTGATGGACGTGAAGTACCACACCCTGCTTCCGAAGGTAGAGGACGTGGGGGGGCCGGTCGATCACGCGCACTGGGTCGCGATCCTGATGAGCTGTTCCGGGTACGAGCCGTTCCACAAGAAGGCGCGGGCCACGCCCCTCGATCCGGCCGCCGCCGTCGCCGAGTTCTTGATCTTCGACGAGCAGTTCCCGCGGTCGATCCGGCGGTGCCTGTGGGAGTGCGAGTCCGCGACCGCCTCCGCGGCCGGCAACCCGGTCGGTCGGAACCCGACCCGCCCCGAGCGCCGGATCGCGGAGCTGATCGCGTACCTCGACGCCCGCGCGATCCCGGACGTGATCCGCGAGGGCTTACACGAGACGCTCACGCACGTGGTCGATTCGGTCCACGGGATCGGGAACGCGATCCACGAGGCGTTCTTCGCCGCGGACGTGCGCCCGCCGGGATCGGCGATCCGGTCCGCGACCGGAACGATGACGCAGAGCCAGAGTCAGGGGTAGGGCGAGCGGGGCTCTTCCGCCCGGTCCGCATTTACGGGAACCACACGAATGGGCATCCGGGTCGCGCTCCAACACGTTACCAAGTACACCTACGACCGGCCCGTCATGCTCATGCCGCACGTCGTGCGGCTGCGCCCGGCGCCGCACGCGCGCACGCCGGTTCCGAGCTACTCGCTCCGGGTCGAGCCGGCGGAACAGTTCCTGAACTGGCAACAGGACCCGTACAGCAACTACCTGGCGCGGCTCGTGTTCCCGAAGCCCGCCAAGGAACTGGTCGTCACGGTCGATCTGGTCGCCGATCTCACGCCGATCAACCCGTTCGACTTCTTCATCGAAGAGTACGCGAAGGACTACCCCTTCAAGTACGACGAGACGCTGACACGCGAACTCGTGCCCTACCTCGAAACGCTCCCCGCCGGGCCACGGCTTCAGAAGCTGATCGACGGCGAGCGCCGCACCGGCGTGAAGATGAACGACTACCTCGTCTCGCTGAACCGACTGGTTCAGCAGCAGGTCGAGTACGTCATCCGGATGGAACCCGGGGTGCAGGCGCCCGAAGAGACGCTCGAACTCGGGCGCGGGTCGTGTCGCGATTCGGCCTGGTTGCTCGTCCAGCTCGCGCGGCACCTCGGCTTGGCGGCCCGCTTCGTGTCCGGGTATCTGATCCAGCTCGTCGCGGACGAGAAGCCTCTGGACGGCCCGGCCGGGCCGTCGGTGGACTTCACCGATTTGCACGCCTGGGCCGAAATCTACCTCCCCGGCGCCGGGTGGGTGGGCCTCGACCCGACCTCGGGGCTGATGACCGCGGAGGGGCACATCCCGCTCGCCTGCACCGCCGACCCGCAGTCCGCCGCCCCGGTCACCGGTTCGTTCTCGTGGGCCAAGCGCGACGAAGACGACAAGGTCGAAGAGGGCTTCGAGTTCCACATGTCGGTGGCCCGCCTGGACGAGGCGCCGCGCGTCACCAAGCCCTACACTGAACCGCAGTGGGACGCGATCAACGCGCTCGGCACGCGCATCGATGCCGACCTGCGCGAGTGGGACGTGCGGCTCACGATGGGCGGCGAGCCGACGTTCGTGAGCGTCGACGAGCGCGACGCCCCCGAGTGGAACATCACCGCGCTCGGGACGCAGAAGCGCAAGCAAGGCGTCGCCCTCCTCAAGCGGTTGCGCGACAAGTTCGGCCCCGGCGGGCTGCTGCACTACGGGCAAGGGAAGTGGTACCCGGGCGAGCAGCTCCCGCGCTGGGCGTTCACGTGCTACTGGCGCTTCGACGGCGCACCGATCTGGGTGAACCCCGCGCTCACCGCGGACGAGGACCGCAACTACGGGTTCGGCGCGGCCGACGCGGCGCGGTTCGCGGCGACCCTTGCGGACGTGCTGGGCGCGGACCCGAAGCACGCGCTGCCGGGGTACGAGGACGCGTGGTACTACATGTGGAAGGAGCGCCGGCTCCCGGCGAACGTCGATCCGCTCAACAGCAAGCTGGACGACCCGGAGGAGCGCGCGCGGCTCGCGAAGGTCTTCGAGCAGAAGCTCGGCAGCGCGGTCGGAACGGTGCTGCCGCTGCGGCGCGCGTTCGGGCCGGGGTCGAAGTGGGAAACCGGGCCGTGGTTCTTGCGCAAGGAGCACCTCTACCTGATCCCGGGCGACAGCCCAATGGGCTACCGCCTGCCGCTCGACTCGCTCCCGTGGGAGGAGCCTTCGGCGCGCCAGTTCATGGAGCCCCGCGACCCGTTCGCGGAGCGCGGGCCGCTCCCGCCGCGCCCGGTTGGTCCCGCGGTCCCGGCGGGGCTGGCGCGCACCGCGCCCGGGTCCGTGTTCGACGTGTGGGGGCGGCTCCACGACCCCCGCGCACTCGACGGGCGCGGGCGCGCGCCGCTGCCCTCGCCCAACGGCACCGGCGCGCCGGCGTGGGCCGCCAGCGTCGTGCGCACGGCCCGGTGCGTCGAAC
>DASWYH010001319.1:0-2715 GCA_036405095.1 Gemmata sp.
AGCACCGCTTTCGGCCACGTCCTGGCCAGAGCCGATGCGGTCTGGGCCAACCTCGCGGGTCGTGGTTCCGCATCGGCTCTGGCCAGGACGTGGCCGGCGGTGCCGTGAGCCTTCCGCGCCCCAGGATGAGAAGTAAACGTCACGGGAACACCACGGGCCGAGGGCGAAAGCTCTCGGCCCGTGTCGCGTATTCCGGCTTGCGAACCATTTACAGCGCCCGACTGCGGCGCCCTGAACCGCCGCCCGCTGGCGCCGTTTGCGGGGCCGCCCCTCGCGGCGTTCACGCCAGCACTTTCTCGATCAACTCGCCGTGAACGTCGGTCAGACGCATGTCGCGCCCGCCGAACCGGTACGTGAGCTTCTTGTGGTCGAACCCGAGCAGGTGCAGCGCGGTGGCGTGCAGGTCGTGGACCTGCACCTTGTCCTTCACCGCGTGGTAACCGAAGTCGTCGGTCTCGCCGACCACCGTGCCGCCCTTCACCCCGCCGCCGGCCATCCACATCGAGAACCCGAACGGATTGTGGTCGCGCCCGTCGTTCCCTTGCGCGACCGGTGTGCGCCCGAACTCGCCGCCCCAGATCACCAGCGTATCCTTCAGCAACCCGAGCCGCTTCAGGTCGGTGAGCAACCCCGCAATCGGCTTATCGACCGCGCGAGCGTTGTCCTCGTGCCCGCGCTTCAGGTTCGCGTGCTGGTCCCAGCGGTCGTGGCCGAGGTTCTGGCACAGCAGTTCCACGAACCGGACGCCCCGCTGAACGAGCCGCCGGGCGACGAGGCACTGGCGCCCGAAGACTTCCGTCTTCTTGTCGTCGAGCCCGTAGAGCCGGTGCGTCTCTTCGGTCTCCTTCGAGAGGTCCGCGAGTTCGGGCACCGCGGTCTGCATCCGGAACGCGAGTTCATAGTTCGCGATGGCCGCGTCGAGCGGGTCGGAGTCGCCGTACTTCTCTTTGGCCGACGCGTCGAGCTTGCGGAGGAGGTCGCGCTTGGCCTTCTGCGTCCGCGCGCTCTCGGTCGGCGGGGTGATGTCCGCGACTGGGTGCGCACCGTTCCGGAACACCGACCCCTGGTACGCCGCGGGCAGGAACCCGTTGCCGAAACAGTCCGCGCCGCCGGGCGGGATCATGCCGCTACCCAGAACGATGAACCCGGGCAGGTTGCGGCTCTCGCTGCCGAGCCCGTAGGTGACCCACGAGCCGAAGCTGGGCCGCCCCTGTTGCCCGTGCCCGCTGTGCCAGAAGTAGTTCGCGTTGGTGTGTTCGGAGAAGTTCGCGACCATCGAGCGGATCACCGCGAGGTCGTCCGCGCACGCGCCGACGTGCGGGAACAGGTCGCTGACCGGGAGCCCGCACTGCCCGTACTTTTTGAACTTCCACGGGCTGGCGAGCGTGTTCCCGACGTTGTTGAACTGCGTGGGCTCGACCTTCCCGGGGAACGGCTTCCCGTTGTACTTGTCGAGCGCCGGTTTCGGGTCGAAGGTGTCCACCTGCGACGGCCCGCCGTCCATGAACAGGAAGATCACCGACTTCGCTTTGGGCGCGAAGTGCGGCTTCTTGGGGCTGAGGGGTTCGGTGGCGGTGGCGTCGGCGCCCTGGGTGTCTTGCATGAGCGCGGCAAGTGCGGCGGCCCCGAACCCGTTTGCGGAACGGAGCAGCAGTTCGCGGCGCGAGAGGGGGAAGTGCATGGGGTAGGCTCGGAGGGCGGGTGGGAACCGAACGAAGCCCGTGCCCCGAGTGGCCCGGAGAGCGGGATTCAGCTCAGTTTACCCGATCGCGAGCGGTTCGCAAAGCCGTTGGGCAGAGGACCAACCCCAGCGCGCGAGTGGCTCCGTCACCTTTTCCCGATAAGGAAGGGTTGAGCTCCGTTTCGTGACGATCACTCACGCACGGGCCTGTTGGCGATCGGGTGGTATCCAAACGCAGAGGGTCGAAATGACCGCCGGGAACCTCTTTGTTGGCTTGCCCGCCACGCCACCCGCGGATGAGCGGTTCGACGTACTGGTTGAGCGCGCGGGCTGGAAGGTGGAGCGAATCGTTTCTTGGGGCCACGCCACCGCGCCCGGCGACTGGTTCGACCAGGCCACCGACGAGTGGGTGGTTCTGCTCGTGGGCCGTGCGCGCCTCCAAATCGAAGGCGAAGCCGCCCCGCGCGAACTCGGTCCCGGCGACTGGGTGCTCCTCCCGGCGCGGGTGCGCCACCGGGTCGCGTGGACGGCCGAAGGGGCACCGACCGTGTGGCTCGCGGTTCATTCCACCGCAACCGGTCCTTCTCCCGCTCCGCGCTGAACGGCGCACGGGGCCTTGAACCTCAAGAGATCTTGAACACCACACACTTCGGGAGCGCTTTTCTCAAGTTCGCCATGCCCTCTTCTGTGGTTTTCGATCCGCTCAGGTTGAGGCGCGTCAGGTTCTTGAGGGCACTCAGTTGGGCGATGCCCGCGTCGGTGACCCCGGTGTTCGCGAAGTTGAGTTCCCGGAGCTCCTTGAGCGCCGTGAGTTCCTTCACCCCCGCATCCGTGATCTTGGTGCTGGCGAGGTGGAGCGCAACGAGGTCGCGGAGCGCGACCAGTTCCTCGACCCCCTTGTCGGTGATCTTGGTGTTCCGTGCGGCCAGAACCTTGAGCCCTTTGAGCCCGCTGATGGCTTTCATGCCGCGGTCCGTCACGGCGGTAAAATCGAGTTCCAGTTCGGTGAGCGCGCGGAGCTTGGCAACGTCTTC
>DASWYH010001320.1:0-3505 GCA_036405095.1 Gemmata sp.
TGAACGCCGCCTCTGCCTGTTTGTAGTGGCCGCGCTTCATGCCGCCTTCGAGCAGGCACGCGATCCCGTAATCGTTCCACCGCTGCCACCCCGGCTTGATCGGCGACACTTGAGCCGGTACGGCCCCGCCCCGGCCCTCAACGGGCAACGCGACCGCGTCCTCACACATGTCGATGATGGGGAGCTTCGGCGGCTCCTTCCCGCCGTGAACGAGCTTCATGTACTCGTAATCGAACTTGCGGTAGCGCACCTTGGCCGTCAGCTCGATCGGGCCGGTGACGTTCTCGGGCACGTCCACGCGGTAGTGCAGCACCGCGGCCCCGCCGGGCGGGATCTGCTTGTCGTAGAGCGGCGTGAAGATGTCCTGTGGGTTGCGCCGGTTGATCCGGTTCCCGTCGCGGTCCAGCATGTGGACGTTGATGAAGTGCGCCCAGCGGTCGACTTCGCCGGTCTCATCGGGGCCGGACAGCGCGCCGTTACGCGCGAGCTCGGCGCCGCCCGAGGTGGCGCGGAAATCGACCCAGATCTCGTTGGAATCGACGGTGCCCTGCGAGAAGTGGTGCCCGAGCCCGAGGGTGCGCACGACCACTTCGACCGTGTAGGTATTGCCCGGTTTGAGGGCGGGCAGTTGCGGGCGCAGCGGCGCGACGAGTGCGGACGGTTCGAGCGAGTTGCCGGTCTTCACGCCGAAGATGTCGATCCGCACCTTCTTGTCGCTCCCGTCCGCGGCGGTGCCGCGCAGGTAGTTCGCGTGCATGTCCGCGGTCTTCTGGAACTCGGCCGCGTGGTCCTTGTACAGCGGTTCGTTCTGGAGCAGCGCGAACAGTCCGGTGTTGGAGCCCGGGAAGCGGTGGTTGTGAACCTTCCGCTCGCCGCTACGGTCGAAGTCCTTCGCGCCGAAGTCCGCGCTCGGTTTCAGCGGCATGTGGCAGCTCGCGCAGTTCTCCTTCGCCTGGGGCGGGTAGTAGAAGCTCCGCACCCCGTGCCCCGAGACGCCGCTGAGCAGGTACGAATCGTAGTGGTTCTGCCCGCGGAGGAACTCCTTGTAGTGGTTCAGCTCGACGGGGAGCGACACCTTGTGGCATGTCGCGCAGAACTCCGCGGTCTTGTGGAACGGCTTCAGAAACGTCTGCTTGTGGAAGTCCGGCTTGGCCTTCACCATCTGGTTGTTGACCCACTGCAACAGCGGGTTCTTGCTCTGCGCGAACGGGTAGTGCGCCGGTTCCTCGAGCGTGTACGCGCCGTTCCCGAACGTGCCGTTGACGTGCGTCATCGCGTGGCACACGGTGCAGGTGATCCCGGCGTGCGCGGTGGGGTCGTTCACGTCGTCGTAGTTGGGGTCGTCGAACGCCCCGCTCACGAACGGCACCACATCGTGGCACCCGGCGCACCAGCGCGACGCCTTCACGGTGCCGTCCCTCTCCAGCCCCGCTTTGCGCGTCTCGCGCACGCTGAACAGGTACGCCGGGTTGTTGAACGAGCTGAACTTGTGGGCCGAGTGGAAGTGATCGTTCGCCACGTCCTGGTGGCACTTCGCGCAGTACGAGTCCATCATCAGCACGTCAGCGGAAACGAACTTCCCGTCCGCGGTGCGCGTCATGGCGGGCTCGAAGTACTGCACCCCCTCTTTCGGCCCCTCGCGGAACCACTTGCGGGGGTCTTGCGCGTGCATCACGACCATCGCGCCCGTGAACGCGACCGCCGCGAACCCCCAAACTCGCGCCAGTTTCCACTTGATCGCCGGGCCGGCGCGCCGGTGCGCCACATACGCCCACACCGCGACGAATGGGAGCGCGATGTGAGCCCAGTACGTCACCGCGCGCGTAACGGACCCGGTCGGCAGCTGCGGGAGCCCTTCGAGCTGCACCAGAGCGAACCCCGATGCACACACCAGGAGCCCCATCGCGAACAGTAGTATCCCGAGCCGCACCGCGACGCGGTTCGCGCGCTTCCGGGCGCTGATCCAGTGGGCCGCGCCGAACACCACAAAGGGGAGCGTGCCGAGCACCCCCACGGCGATGTGCGCGAGGAACACCCAGAGCCCGAACGGGGTGGTGTAGCTCTGCGGCGCTTTGGCGTAATTCAGTGCCGAGACCGCACTCAGGTACACGCCGGAGGCGCCGAGGAACGCGAACGTTCCGAACACCACGAGCAGCAGCACGCGGAGCTTCGGGCCGATGGCCGGCTGATACGGCACGAACGGTTTCGCCGCTCGTTTCACGACCACGGGGGTAACCGCGGGTGCGGGGGAGGTGTCCATGATGAGAGCCCGTTTGTAAACGACCTACGCGAATAATGACATCAGATCACAAGCCATCAAAGCGCCAGGCGCGCTGCCGACCGAACGCAAGACCGCGCCCCGCGACAACCGCTACGCCTTGCGGCTCGTAGTCGTAATGGTAAAAGCACCGCAACTCTAACCACATCCCGGAGGCTCACCGTGAGCCGCGACTACGCACCGCGATACTGGGCCGCGGCGTGCCAGACCGACTTCCCGAACCCCGCCGACCGCAGCGCCATCCCCCAGCGCGTCGGGCACATGCTCGGCATGATCGACCGCGCCGTCATCGGCTACCGACCGTTCGGCGACGTGAAACTCGTCGTGTTCCCCGAGTTCGGGCACGCCGCGCCGATTTACGAAACCGTCGAGGAACTCGCGGACAAGCTCGCGGTGCCCGTTCCGAACGAGCACACCGACCGCTACCACACCAAAGCGCGCGAGCTGGGCGTCTACATCCAGACCGCGAGTTTCCTGGAGGTCGATCCGAAGTACCCCGGGTGCGTGTTCAACACCACCGCCCTCATCGGCCCCGAGGGGCTGCTGTACAAGTACCGCAAGGTTCATGTGTGGCTCCCGTGGGAGGTCCACGCCAGCCCGCACGACATCCCGAACTACGCTGAGCCCGTGTTCCCGGTTGCGGACACCGAGATCGGCGTTCTCGGGTGCGCCATCTGCTACGACTGGCTGTTCCCGGAAGCCATTCGAGAACTCGCGCTGCAAGGGGCGGACGTTCTCATCCGCGTCTCGGCCTACATGGACCCGTGGGGCGCCACCGTCCCGATGGACTGGTGGACCGTCGTGAACCGGTGCCGCGCGCTCGAAAACCTCGCCTACGTTGTGGCCGCGAACCAGGGGGCGAGCGCGAGCCACTACCCGCCGTTCTCGTGGCCCGGCGGGAGCATGGTCGTGGACTACGACGGGCGCCTGCTCGCCCAGGCCGATCCCGGCCCCGGCGAAAAGATCGTGGTCGCGCCCATCGACCTCGCCGCACTCCGGGCCGAGCGCGAACGGCGCAGCGGGCACCACATGCTGGCCCACCGCCGCACGGAAACCTACACGCACGCGCCCCGCCCCGCCTACCCGAAACACGCCACCACAAGCGGGTCGATCACCATCGCGGGGAACGAGGACCGCACCCGCGAAGCGAAAGGGCGGCTGAAGCGCGGCTGAATTTCCCCTGGGACCGCGGGCGTCCCGCCCGCTTGGCGATGCGAGTAAGGCCGC
>DASWYH010001321.1:0-1812 GCA_036405095.1 Gemmata sp.
CACGAACACGAGCGCATCGACCCAATCGCCCCACCCGGCTTCGAGCAGCACCGCCGCGTCCAAGACGACGAACGCCACCTCCGGGTTCGCTTGCGCGGCGAAAATCTCCTGCCGCGTGCGCTCGCTGATGTAAGGGAACACCGCCGCTTCGAGCGCGGACCGCTGGTTCGGGTCCGAGAACACGATCCGCCCGATCTCCCGTCGATCGAGGGAGCCATCCTCTCGGACGATCCGCGCCCCCCACATCTTCACAAGGGCCTCGATAATTTCCGGCCGCCGGAGCGCCTCGTGGCCGAGGGCGTCCGCGTCGACGACGCGCCCGCCGCGGTCCGCAAAGCACCGCGCCGCGGTACTCTTCCCTGCACCGATCGCGCCAATCAACCCGATGACCGGCTTCGGCCCGTGTTTGAACGCGGTCATAACCGGTCGCGCTCCTCGCCCGACTCCAACCGCAATTCCAGCGCCGCAATATCGGCGTTCATTTGCTTCAGTGCGGCGACGGACCGGCCCGTTCGCCCGGTTAGCATTGCCGCCCGCGAGGCCCGCAGCGCGAACAGCTCCTCTTCCAGGTGCGGCGCGCCCGCTGGGGTCGCGCGGACCTCTGGCCCGCGCACATCAAACGCGAACCGAGGGCTCCCGAAGAACACGCCCGACAGCGCCGTCCGAACGGGCCGAAACCCGCCGTCCACTTTCCGAAACCCCTGAAGTGACGGGCGCAGTAACTCGTTCGTCGGGTCAAACACCACGTACTCGAACAGTCCGCCGCAGTTCAGCACATCGGGTTTGTCCACCAGGCACTCCACGAGGGTGTCCGGCGCCACAATGTCGAGCGCTGTGCTCGGTGGCGTGCGCGGGTCGAGGATCGCCCCGGCGGGTGTGGTGCGCCACTTGGCTCCCGTGGCCACGATCATGATGTCGAACGCCACAACGTACTGTGGCACACCCGCCGTCGGTTGGCACCTGCCGTTCGTCACGACCGAATAGCGCCCCCGCTCGCGCAGAACCGCGCCCAACTGAGACGCGATCCGGTCTATCGTGACGGCGCGCGGGTCCGGCATCGCTTCTCGCACTCGGGTCACACGTCTTCCACGTCCAGCCAGTTGGGGCCGGCGGCCACGTCCACCTTGAGCGGCACATCGAGTTTCAGCGCCCCGGTCATTTCGGCGCGCACGAGCTTCGCGAGCGCACGCACCTCTTCGGGGGGAGCTTCAAACACGAGTTCGTCGTGAACGGTGAGAAGCATCTTCGCGTGCAACTTCTGCGCCCCGAGTTCGTCCCGGACGGCTAGCATCGCACGCTTCAAGAGGTCTGCCGCCGAACCCTGGATTTCGTAGTTGATCGCCTCGCGCTCCGCCTGCCCGCGGCTCTGGTAGCGCGAGTGCGGGCTGATGCCCCGCGGGTCGAGCAGGCGCTTGCGGCCGAGCAGCGTCCGCACCTCGCCCGTTTTGTGCGCGTGTGCGAGCACCCTCTGCTGGTACTCCAGCACTTTCGGGTAGCGCGCGAAGTAGGCATCAATGAACTCTTCGGCTTCCTTGCGCGGGATGGTCAGGCGCGTGGACAGCCCCGCCGCGCTCATCCCGTACAGGACGCCGAAGTTGACCGTTTTCGCGACCCCGCGCTGGGCCTTCGTCACGTCGCCTTCCGGCACCTTGAAGATTTGCGCGGCAACGGCGGTGTGAACGTCGCGGTCCCCGGCGAACGCCGCCCGGAGGGTCTCGTCGGCGCAGAAGTGCGCGAGCAACCGCAACTCGATCTGCGAATAGTCGGCGGTCACCAGAACCCACCCGTCGCGCGGGATGAACGCTTTGCGGA
>DASWYH010001322.1:0-3344 GCA_036405095.1 Gemmata sp.
TGGGCGCTGCCCGTGGTCCGCGCGATCGTGCTGGGGGCCGCCGGGGCGGGGCTCGTCGTGGCCGCCTGGGTGCTGCTCCTGCGGCGCCAGATCCGCAAGCAGACGGCCGAGCTCCGGGCGCACTTCGCGCGCGAGGCCGAGCTCGAACGGTCGCTCCAGGAGCACCGCCGGCTGGAGGCGGTCGGGCGCCTGGTGGGCGGGATCGCGCACGACTTCAACAACCTGCTCACCGTGATCGTGAGCGGGGGCGAGCTGGTCGCCGGGGCGCTCCCGGAGGGGCACCCGGGGGCCGAGATGGTGGGCGCGATCCGGGGCGCGGCCGAGCGCGGGGTGGAGCTGTCCCGGCAGCTCCTCACGTTCGCCCGGGAGAAGCCGACCGAGCTGGCCCCGCTGGACCTGAACGCGGCCGTCCGCGGGGCCGAGGTGCTGGTGCGCCCGACCGTCGGGGGCGCGGTCCGGGTGGTGGCCGAGTACGGGGCCGACGTGCCCCCGGTGCTGGCCGACCCGGGGCTGCTGGCCCAGGTCCTGGTGAACCTGGCGGCGAACGCGCGCGACGCCATGCCCCACGGCGGGGAGCTGGCGTTCCGCACCTCGGCGGAGCGGATCGGGGGGGCCGCGTGGGCGCGCCTCACCGTCTCGGACACCGGGTGCGGGATGAGCGCCGAAACGCAGGCCCGGATCTTCGAGCCGTTCTTCACCACCAAGGCGTTCGGGAAGGGCACCGGGCTGGGGCTCTCCACCGTCTACGGGATCGTGCGCAACCTGGGCGGCACGATCCGGGTGCGGTCCGCCCCGGACCAGGGCGCGGCCTTCACGATCGACCTCCCGGCGGCCCCTCTGGTGCCCCCGGCGGCGCCCGAGCCCGCGGCCCCGCCCGCCGCGCGGGCCGTCGTCCTGCTGGTGGACGACGACCCGGCCGTCCGGGGGATGTGCGCGGCGGCGCTGCGCCAGTACGGGTTCCAGGTCGTCGCGACCGACGCCCCGCACGAGGCGGTGGAGCTGGTCCGCACCGCCCGGGTGCCGTTCGACGTGCTCGTCACCGACGCGATGATGCCCGTGATGAGCGGCCCCGAGCTGGTGGCGGCGGTGCGCCTCGTGCGGCCCGACATGCGCGTCCTGGTGATCTCGGGGTACCCGCGCGAGGACATCCCGCACACCGACCTGTTGCGCCCGACCGATGCCTTCCTCCAGAAGCCGTTCACGCCGGTCCACCTGGCCGGGCAGGTCCACACGATCCTGGGGGGCGTGAGCGGGTAGGGGGCCGCGCCGAAGGCCCCACGCGCGCCGGGTGCACGGGGCGGCAGCGGCGCGCCCTTCCGATCCGATCGACACATCTGGCGACCGCGGCGCGTCCCCCCACGCACGAGAAGTGCCGCGCCCCGTTGTAACGGAACGGGTTTTGCTCATCGCTACTGGCGCACCGATCGGCCCTTTCGGCCGCCCGGACCCCCGCACCCTGCGCCCGCCCAGATGCGCGGCCGGCGGGCGCACCGGCACCCGAGTTCGTGACCGGAGCGCGCCCCGACGTGCGACCCGCCCGGTGAACCGGGCACCCCCTTCGCGGACACCGATGAGCGAGCACAACGCGGTGATGATGCAGCTGTTCCACTGGTACACGCCCGGCGACGGCACGTTCTGGGACACGGTCGCGGGCCGGGCGCGGGAGCTGGCCGCCGCCGGGATCGGCGCCGTGTGGCTGCCGCCCGCGTCGAAGGGGACCAACGGGACGAAGGACGTGGGGTACGGGGTGTACGACCTGTACGACCTCGGCGAGTTCGACCAGAAGGGCACCGTCCGCACCAAGTACGGCACCCGGGACCAGTACCTCGGGGCGGTCCGGGCGCTCCAGGGGGCCGGGGTCCGGGTGTACGCCGACATCGTGCTCAACCACCGGCTCGGGGCCGACGGGTTCGAGACGGTCCGGGCCACCCCGTTCCCGGTGGACGACCGGCGCACCCCCAAGGGCGAGCCGCGGGACATCCAGGCGGCCACGTCGTTCACCTTCCCGGGGCGGAACAAGAAGTACTCCGACTTCGTCTGGAGCTGGCGCCACTTCGACGGGTGCGACTACGACCACAACCGCCCCGACGACCGGTCCACCGTGTACCTGTTCGACGGCAAACAGTGGGACGACCGGGTGTCGCTGGAGTTCGGGAGCTTCGCGTTCCTCATGGGGGCCGACCTGGACTTCGAGTCCCCGGAGGTGAACGACGAGCTGAACCGCTGGGGCCGGTGGTTCCTGGACACGACCGGGGTGGACGGGTTCCGGTTCGACGCGGTCAAGCACATCTCGGCCCCGATCTTCCCGGCGTGGCTCGAACACATGCGGGCGCACGCCCGGAAGGAGCTGTTCACGGTCGCCGAGTACTGGTCCGGGAACCTGGCCGAGCTGCACTGGTTCCTGGACGAGGCCGGGCCGCTGTTCACCTGCTTCGACGTGCCCCTGCACTACAACTTCCACGCCGCCAGCCGGTCGCACGGGAACTACGACATGCGGACCCTGTTCGACGGGTCGCTGGTGAAGGAGCGGCCCCTCCAGGCGGTGACGTTCGTCACCAACCACGACTCGCAGCCGCTCCAGTCGCTGGAGTCGGTGGTGGAGCCGTGGTTCGTGCCGCTGGCGTATGCCGCGATCCTGTTGCGCCGGGACGGCTACCCGTGCCTGTTCGAGCCGGACTACTACGGGGCCGAGTACGAGGACCGCGGGCACGACGGCAACACGCACCGGGTGGTGATGCCGTCGCACCGGGTGCTGCTCGACGTGTTCCTGAAGGCCCGGCACGAGCACGGCTGGGGCGAGCAGGTGGACTACTTCGACCACTGGAACCGGATCGGGTGGGTGCGCCTGGGCACCGCCGAGCACCCGAAGGCGATGGCGGTGCTGCTGAGCGACAAGTCCGGGGGGACGAAGTGGATGGGCACGAACCGGCCCGAGGGCACGCGGTTCCGGGACCTCACCGGGCACGTCGGGGACGAGGTGGCGGTGAACGCCGACGGGTTCGGCGAGTTCCGCTGCAACGGCGGCTCCGTGTCCGTGTGGGTCGAACAGTGAAGGCCCGGCCGCCCCGTGTCGGATTGGTCAGTGGTCGGTGGTCAGTGGTCGGTGGTCGGTGGTCAGTGGTTGGTGATATCCGTTCCGGTTGCAGAGTAACCGTTCGGCCCGTGTGCTTGACCTCCCCCTCAAGGGGGGAGGTCAGGGCCGAACTCGATAGTTACAGTTTAATCGGATTTGGTATGACCACTGACCACCCCGCCGCGGGGCGGCCGGCGCGTGCGGCTCGGCCGGCGGCGCGGCCCGTTCGTGGTCGAAGCGGGCGCGCCCGGTATCAAGAAGGCATCGCCCG
>DASWYH010001323.1:0-3156 GCA_036405095.1 Gemmata sp.
TAAAAATTCATAGATTCAAAGTATTAATTTATTTATATGAATTAACCGCTATTCACACGCATGACATCACTCCACCGCCGACACCCGGGGGCCTTTCTCGCCCACCTGCCTTCGGTTTTTGACTTCACGACTTTCGCCCCGGCGGCTTAGACTCGTTGACATCGCGGCTTTGTGCCGCTCCTGTGGTGTGTTTCGTCCCTTGTTTGGGTTGAGCACAAACGCACGAGCACGCCCGGCACCTCGGGGTCGGGGCGCGAACCCGATCCCGGCGCCCGCGTCTTTTTCCCGGTGCCTCACCTGAAAACGGGAGCTGCCCTTGGACGAGCGCGAAGCCCTGTTGCGAGCGGTCGCCGCGAACCCCGACGAGGACACGCCGCGGCTGATGTACGCCGACCTCCTGGACGAACTCGGGGGCGACGCGAACACCGCCCGCGCGCGGTTCATTCGGGTGCAGATCGACCTCGCGCGCAACCCCGGGCGGAGCTGGTTCGCCAGCTCGGACCGGCTCAGCGAGGGGGCGCGGCTCGCGGGCCAGTTCGCCGACGTGTGGCTGAACGAACTACCCGAGTGGGCCGCCGACGCCGCCCGCAAACAGAAGCTGCGCGCCGACGATTTCCCCCGCGGGTTCCTGAACGAGTTCCACATCCGCCCCGCGGCATTCGCCAAAAACGGCCCAGAACTGCTCGACATCGCCCCGGTCACGCGGCTCGTCGCGAAAGGCCCCTTCTCACCGCCCGATCTGCCCGCGCTCCTGGGAGCACCGCTCCTGACCCGCGTCCGGGCGCTCGCGCTCACCCACTCGACCGGCGACCACACCGCCGTCCTCGTCCGGACCTCACCGGTGCTTTATGCGCTGGAGCAACTCGACCTCTCCGTTTCGTCCCTGTCGGACACCGGCGCGGCGCTCCTGACCCAGTCCCCCGGGCTGTCCAACCTGCGGATTTTGACCGTACGCGGGAACCGGCTCACCGAGCGCGGGGTCGAGTCCCTGCTGTCGGCGCGGAACTTGCCGAATTTGCGGGAACTGGACGCCCGCGGGGCGGCCGACGGCTACCGCTGGGGGCCGCGCGTGCAGAAGCGGTTCCCAAAGAAAACGCTCCTCGTCTGACTCACCTTCACCCCGACCCTGTACGAGCGTACCATGCCGGTATGCTCCAAAGACACATTTCGCCTTGGTTTTCTGCACTCGCGCCACCTTACACCACCTTACGCGCCCTTCAGGAACCCCAGCATCCGCCGCACCACGGGCCGCACGTCGGCCCCGGTGTGGTGCCCGTAGGTCTTCAGCAGTTCGCCGACAGTGTGACCTAAGTGCGCCGCAAGATCGGCCACCGGGTAGCCGTCCGCGAGGGCAAACGTCGCAAAAGTGTGACGCAGTTGGTGCATCGCCCGGGGCCGCAATCCCGCCGCTTCCAGCAGGTCACCCCACCGCTTCAGCGCCGTGGTGTAGCCCACGTTGGGCACGCCCGCCGTCAGCACCGCGTGCAGCTCCTCCGGGACGTCGATCGTGCGCCGCGACGCCTTGCTCTTGGGCGTGCCTTCCCCGAACTTGGTCCGGGTGCGGCTGATCGACAGCCGCCCGGCCTTGTAGTCCCCGGGCCGCAGTGCCAGCGCCTCGCCGATCCGCAGGCCGGTGCCCGCGAGCACGGCGAACGTAGCCCACTCGGGCTGCGACAAGCCCGTATCAAACACCTTCCGCAGCTCGTCCCGCTCGAACAGGTCAAAGCCCGGTTCGGGGGCCTCGGTCTTGGCCGCCAGGGACGCCGGATTCTCGATGATGAGCTTCGCGCGCCGGGCCGCGTTCAGGAGTGTGGTCAGGGTGCGGATGGTCGCGCGAATCGTGGACGGCTTGCCGGCCCACTTAGCGGCCGCCTCTTCGATGTCGAACGCGGTCAGCTTGGCCAACTGGAAATGCCCCAGGGTGGGCCGGATGCGCGCCCGGATCCGCACCTCGTAAGCCTCCCGCGTGTTCGGCTTCACCTTCAGCGACGACAGCCACCGGTCGCACCATTCGGACACGGTGACCGTGGGGGCCGCCGGCTGCGCGGTCCGGAGCCACTCCGCGACAACCGCCTGGCTCGGGTCGCGAAACTCCCGACCGTGGATGCGCCCGACCCACTCCTTGCGCCGCTCGTCGCGGAACAGGGCCCCGGTGCCGCGGGCGCGACGGGGCTTCGGGAGCGCGGTCTTCTTTTTCCGTGGCATCGGATCCCCTTGTCAGCGGTAACGATTCATTCAGCCAAAGCCCCAGCCGTTTCGGGCTCGGGTGCGGGCGCCCGCACCTCCTGGCGTGCCCCGTCGCGCGCCCCTTCCAGTTGCCACTTGGCGAGGACGCGGACGCGCACCTCCATGCCGGCCACGAGCACCACGGCGAGCGGCTTGCCGCGCTTGGTCTCCACGCGCACCAGCTCGCACCGCAGCGCGGTGACGGTCCGGGCCGGCCGGCCGTGCCGCGGCGGCAGGTCGACCCGCTCGCCCTTCTCGGGCGCAACAAAGTGCTGCTCGCTGACGGCGTCGGTCACCACGAGCCCGTGCTCGGACGGCTCGCCCGGAACCCAAATGAGAGGCCGTAACGGTTTCGCCGACATTGCGGAATCTCCCGAACCAACCTTGCACACCATGTGCAAGCGTGTTCACAGTATAAACACGTTCATCAATCCGGGAAGAACAACGTTCGGCCACTTCGCGAAGTGGCCGAACTTCGTCGGGGTCGGACCGATGCCCAAGCCGAAACCCAAGAACCCGCCGGCGCTCCAGGCGGCCGGCGAGAGCGCCCTCGACGCGGTGGCCGCGGCGCTCGCCGCGGAGGGCCTGGGGCGGCTGGCGAAGCCGATCACCCGCGCGGGGCTCCAGATCATCAGCGCGCCGGTCAAGAAGCCCAAAACGTGCGAGGGGTGCCCCGACGTGCCTCCGCCCGTGGCCGAGCGCGCCGAGTCGGTGCAGCGGGTGTACCTCATCATCAGGTCCGCCACCGAGGCGAACGAGTTCATGGGGCCGAAGGAGATCGTGAAGCGGAGCCGAAGCCAGAAAGAGGGGCCGATTCCGCCCCGCACCGTGGGCCGCGCCCTGAACGTCCTGCGAACCGAACTCGGCCTGATCCACTTCGTGGCCGGGAGCGGTTACAGGCTCGGTTCCGCGCCGAGCCTGTTCTGAACC
>DASWYH010001324.1:0-3173 GCA_036405095.1 Gemmata sp.
TACGGGCCGGAGTTCTTCAGGGGGCTCGCCACCTCATCGGGCACGAGCGGGAAGAACTTGTAGCCCGTGCGCTGTTCGACGGTCGCGACGGGCACCCGGTACGGCTGCCACGCCTCCGGCACGGTCCGGTCGTTCGGCATCCACACCGCGAGCATCTTGCTGTTGGGGCCGGGGCTCGCGCGCCCGTCGGGGACCACCAGAACGACTTTCCACACCGCGCCGGGGACGTTGATCCGGGTGGCGCCGCCGATGGCGTCGCGCGGGCCCTTCTCCCCGGTGCCCCCGGTCCCGTGCGGCCCGCAGGCGATGTACAACTCGCTCCCGTCCCGTGTGAGGTCGCGGCAGTGGGACTCGAACCGCTCCCACCCGCCGCGGTTGCACGCGGCCGACTGCGGCACGATGTTCGTCGTGTAGAACGTGGCCCGGTTGTTGTCCGCGCTGTCGGTCCGGTCCTTCGACGGGCACAGGTGGCCGCGGTCGAACCCGCTGCCGGTGTAGTCCTCGTGCCTGACCTTGCGGAACGAAGACGGCAGGTCCGGGTCCGGGTCGAAGTGGAGGAGCCGCTTGGTGTCGCCGATGTCGCTCCCGGCGAGGTTCCAGCTGACCCAGTTGGCGCTCCTCTTGGAGTCATTGTAAGACAGCACGTACTGCGGGCGCTCGATGAGATAAGCGTCCGCGTTGGCGGGGTCCGCGTTGGCGGGGGCGGGCATCCCGAACCGCACGTTGCGGTTGGCGAGCGTCGGCCCGCTCGGGGGCGGGGCCGGCTTTTCCGACCGCACCCGCAGGTACGCGATGAGGGCGGCGACCGCGACGATCAGCAGCCCGGCGACGATCCGTTGCGTCGGGTTCAGGTTGTCCAAGTAGCTCTTCGAGGCCATCCCTTAGCTCCCGCGAATCGCGCCCCTGTTCGTGCGCCCGAAGACCGTCGTGCTTCTGCCGGCCGGTTCCCGGGCGGCGCAGCGCCACCCGGGGGCGCGTTGTACCCCGAAGGGGTTCCATTTCACAGCCCAGGGTCGCAACGCGCACCCGGGGCGGGGAGGGGGGCTACCGGAGTTCGGCCACCAGCGCGCGGATGAACGGCTCGGCGTCGCTCACGATGCCCACCGTTTGCGTGCTCCCGCGGTCCATCAGCTTGGTGACGGTCGCCGGGCTGATGTCCACACACGCCACCTTCACCCAGGCGGGCAGCAGGTTCCCCACCGCGATCGAGTGCAGGGTCGTGGCCACCATCAGGCAGAACCCGACGCCCGGGATCAGCTTCCGCATCGCGTCCTGCGCTGCCAGCGCGTCGGTGACCACCTCGGGGAGCGGCCCGTCGTCGCGGATGCTCCCGGCCAGCACGAAGGGCACGTTCCGGGTCACGCACTCGAACATGATCCCGCTCGTGAGCATCCCGGACTCGACCGCTTTGCGGATGCCCCCGGTGCGGCGGATGCTGTTGATGGTGCGCAGGTGGTGCTCGTGGCCCTCGTCGGTGGGCAGCCCGTGCGTGAGCGAGACCCCGAGGCTGGTGCCGTAGAGCGCCTGTTCCATGTCGTGCGTGGCCAGCGCGTTCCCGGCGAACAGTACGTTGATGAACCCGGCGCGGACCAGTTGCGCGACCAGTTCCGCGCCCCCGGTGTGAACGACCGCCGGCCCGAGGACGGCGAGCACCTTGTCCCCGGCGGCGAGGGTCTTGCGCATCGCGTGGGCGATCTCGCGGACGCTCACGGCCTTCGGGCGCTCGCTCGAAACGGGGCTCGCCATGAACTCGAACAGCTCGTGCTTGCGGATCTCCGCTTCGGGGGGCAGCACCCGCGTGCCGCGCCGGCCCACCAGCACCCGGTCGCCCGTTCTCACGCCGGTCATGGGCACGCACCGGGCCGCGCCGCCCTCCGGATCGACGACGATCCCGCAGTCCATCTCCTGGTCCTCCACATCGACCCACTCGCCGTTGAGCTTCACCTGGGTGCGAAAGTTGGTGGAGCAATAGAACCCGTCGGGGAACGCGCCGTCGAGGTCCGCGGGTTCGGTGACGCAGTCGCCCGTTTGCGCGGGCACGGCCCCGTGCGGGTGCACCTCGGCGAGGATCGCTTCGAGCTGCTCCGGCGAGTCGGCCCGCACCTCGATGCGCACGAAGCTCGGGTCGTCCTGGCGCTGGCCCAGGCGCAGGGTCTCGATGTTGTAGCGCCCGCCCCGTGAGAGGATCGCGTCGAGCACCTTGGGGAGCAGCAGCGAGTCGACGATGTGGCCCGTCATTTCGACGTGTTCGACGTGCGTAGCGGCCATTTCGGGTGAACCTCCGGGGGCGTGTCGCTATCTCCTGTGATACCGGGTGCAAAGTGCGAATGCGAGGCGGGAGCGCGGGAGGGACCGGCGGCGCGCATGAAAGGCCCCGGGCGCACGTGTGCCCCGGGGGAAGGTGGTGCCCGAACCGGGCCGAAGCCGGTTGAGTAGTTCCGAGTGGTCCGTAATCCGTGGTCCGTCGGGAGCGGAGCTGGGTCCGTGGACCCTTGTCCGGGGACCCTTCAAAATCCGGTGCGCGATTCTCGTCTGAATTGAGCGCCGAGCCCTGAGCACTGGACCCTTGAAGCTCCGCGGTTCAATAGGCCGCGGCACGGGGCGAGCGGGTGAGGAACCCGACCACGGCGGCGAAGAGCGCTCCGCCGAGGATGGACCAGATGATCGGGAACGCGCGGTCCCCCACTTCGACGGTAAACACTTCGGGCATGCCGGTGAGGCGCTGGAGCCACAGGCCGACCAGTGCGCCGATGAACCCGACCGCGATGGCGACGAGCAACCCGCCGCGCGAGAACCCGGCGATCGCTTGCGCGACGGCCCCACAGACCGCGGCGATGAGCAACAGGAGCAGGAAATCGAGAACGGTCATGACGGACCTCGTTTCTTTTTTGGGGGAGGCGAGCGCGAACGGAGAGAGGGTGAAGCAACGGGCGTGCCGGGGGCGTACGTGTCTCGGCTCAAGAATCGCGCAGACCGGTTGACCTCTGCCGCGGCTCTGCTAAATTAGGGTGTAACGCGGTCGGCTCGGTCTTCCGCTTGTGGTGGCTGTAGCTCAGTTGGTTAGAGCGCCAGATTGTGGATCTGGATGTCGCGGGTTCAAATCCCGTCAGTCACCCTCTCAGAATCGACACTAAACCCTTGCAATTGCAAGGGTTTAGTGTCGATTCTGAGAG
>DASWYH010001325.1:0-1819 GCA_036405095.1 Gemmata sp.
GACGTTTACCGCGACTCCGAGGATAAGGCTGAAACCGAGCGCGAGAAGCGGGCGCGTGCGTTCTTCGAGAAGCAGAACGGCGGACCGGCTCCGGAGAAGCCGAGCTACATCTCGCAGCTCAAGACCGATGAGCAGAAGAACTTCTTCGCGAAGTACGTCGTCGCCCCAAACGGCGGCAAGAGCGTTGCGGAGTCGGCGGCGAATTCCCAGGCGAATCGGTTGGGCGACCTGGGCCGCGCGGGCATCGCGAGCGGGGCCGTCGAGGACGCCGCATACGAGGCCGTCGCGCAGCTCGCGGTGGCGCCGCCCAAGGGCTTCGACCCGACCCACAAGAGCGCCGAAGGGTTCGTGGTCCGGCACATCCAGCACGCGGTGCGGAGCCGCATCGGCCAGGAGTACGGGAGCGGGGGCAAGCGGTTCGGCGGGTACGTCCCGACCGACGCCGACGGGAACGTCATCGAGGTCGCCGGGCGCGAACAGGACCCGTCCGCGCCCATCGACCACAACGCCATTCTCGCGAGCACGAAGGCTCGGGAGGCCGAACGTGCCCGGCAGCTTGAGCAGGTGAGGGCCGTGCTCCCTGCTAACGCCCTCTCGCGCGAGCGGGACGACCGCGTGGCCGCGCTCCGGAGCCTCGGGGCGAACTACAAGGACGCCTCGTTTGGGGCCGCGGATGTGCGGTACGCGGATGTGCTCGCCGGCCACCTCGGCAAGGCCATCGGTGTTACCCCGCCGGGCACCCCGCCGAACGACGGAAATTTCGTTGGTGCGGCCCCGGGCGGTGGGAGCGGTTCCGTTCGTCCCCGGGACGGCATTCACACGGTGCCCCTGGCTCAACTGGAAGAGTTCACCAAGTCCCTCGGCCTCGGCCGGGCGGATGAGGTCGCCGTACGCTCCCAAATCCTCGCCGCCGCCAACCAAACGAACAAGGCCGGGCACCTCACCGCGGGGCTCTCGGACGCCGCCCTGGAGGTGAAGAACGGGCGGTTCGCCCGGGTCGCGGGCGTGGTGAACAACGCGAGCGTGTTCAACCCGCAGGCCGCGCAGGTCCAAAAATTCGTTCGTGAGGGCGAGCAGGCCCTGACTCCGGCTGAGCCGGCTCCGAAGCGGTCCTCGCTGACGAGCGCGGAGGAGCTGTATCAGGCGCGCCAGCTGGTCGAGGCCCGAAAGAAGTTCGGCGACACCTTCGGCGTGGCCGGGGACGAGCTGGCCGAAAATCGTCGTCGGGCGCGGGCGCAGGCCATCGGTGATTCGGACGCTTACGAGTTCGAGAAGCGGCGCCGGGAGAACCGGCGGGCCGAGGAGCCGGGGTACGCGACCACGCTGGCCCAGCGCGGCGTTTACCCCAGTAACCGGCGGTTGGGTCAACGGAACATCGGGGCGCCGGAGGACCCGCTCCTGCTGGCCCGCCGGACCCGCAGGGAGCGCGCCAGCGCGGCCCAGGAGCAACAGGAGCGTTCGGCCCGGGTGCTGGGCTCCCTCTCTGCTCAGCGCGAGGCCGAGGAGAACGCTGTTCGCGCCGAAAAGCTGGACAAGGACCTCACCATCAAGGGGCTCCGACGGGAGAACCGGGACCAGTTTTCCCCGACCGGTCCGGCTGCCGAGCAGGCCGAGTTCGCGCGCCAACAGGCGACCCGCGAAGGTCGTCGTGCGGCGCAGCGTCAGGTCGGCGGTGCGGACCAGCTGGAGGTGAAGGCGGCGCTCCTGGCAGCGGTCCGCGACCCGGACCAGCTGGAGCAGTTCAAGGCCAACCCGGCTCTGGCCCAGCGTGCGCTTCAGCAGGCGAGGGGGCGGCTGAGTGCGTCCCAGTTCGCGAGCG
>DASWYH010001326.1:0-2489 GCA_036405095.1 Gemmata sp.
GTGTCTCCCCTGTCGCTCCGGCGGCGGCGGTCCGTCTCCCTTCTCTCGCGCGACCGACGGCTCGGTTCGGACCGTTCAGTACGCCGTGAACGTGGACCTGGTCTGCGGATTCTGGAACGCCATCAGTGGCGTCGTGGGCAGCCTGGATTGACCGGCCCGCAACCGTGGCAGCCGAAAACAACCGGTTCGCCACCGAACCCGCCCGAGGGCGGCGGGTTCTTTTTTGCGCCCCGTGGTTCGGGTACAACGGTTCTACCGCGGCCCGCTCTCGTGCGGCCCGCACCCCGCCAAAAAAACGGACAGGTGCCCTCATGCGCTTCCGCTCGTTGCTCGCTGCCGCCGCGCTGGTCGCGGTGCCGTTCCCCTTGTCCGCTGCGGACAAGCGGCCCATGAAGGTCACCGACCTGTTCGCGTTCAAGCGGGTCGCGAGCCCCCAGATCTCGCCCGACGGCAAGACCGTTGTGTACCAGGTCACGACGGTCGATCTGGCGGCCAACAAGAGTTCCACCGCGCTGTGGCTCGCCCCGACCGACGGGAAGGCCGAACCGAAGCCGATCACCGACCCCAAGGGCAAGAAGGACATGAACCCGCGGTGGTCGCCGGACGGGGAGCGCATCCTGTTCGAGTCCACCCGCACGGGCTCGGTGCAACTGTGGGTGCTCGCGGCCGGCACGGAGCCGAAACAGGTCACGAACGTCAGCACGGGCGCGTTCAACGGCGTCTGGGCGCCCGACGGCAAATCGGTGGCGTTCGTGTCGAGCGTGTACCCGGAGTTCAGCGAGAAGCCGTTCACGGAGTCCGACCGGCTGAACAAAGAGAAGGATGACGAGATCGAAAAGAGCCCGGTGAAGGCGAAGACGTTCACGAAGCTGTTCTACCGGCACTGGGACGAGTACGTCGGCGACAAGCGGCAGCACCTGTTCGTGTGCGCGCTGGACGGCTCGGGCACCCGCGACGTGACCCCTGGCGACCGCGACGCCAACCCCACCTCTTCGACGTTCAGCAGCGGCGACGACTTCACGTTCAGCCCCGACAGCAAGTACCTCGTGTTCACCGCGGTGCCGGAGAAGGCCGAGTCGTGGAGCACCAACTACGACATCTGCCGCGTGAGCGTCACCAACACGTCCACGAAGTGGGAACCCCTCACCGCCGACAACAAGGCGGCCGACGGCGGCCCGAAGTTCTCCGCGAACGGCAAGAAGCTCGCGTGGCGCGCGCAGAAGCAAGCCGGGTACGAGGCCGACAAGTGGAACCTCCTCGTGGCCGACTGCAAACCCGACGGCACCCTGACGAGCAAGCCGTTCAACGCGACCGCCAAATACGACATCTCGGCCAACGAGTTCTGTTGGAACGGCGAGTACGACCGCGCGTTCCTGTTCACCGCGGACGCGGAGGGGATGACCGCGGTGTTCTTCGTGCAGGCCGACGGGGCCGGGTTCAAGACCGAACACGCCGCCGGCGCGTGCAGCTCGCTGTCCACGTCGCGGAAGCGCAACATGGTGGCGTTCTCGGAAGCCGCGATGACCCACCCGGCGGAAGTGAAGACGTATTACTGGCCCGGGGAGAAAGCCAAGCCCATCAACGTGAGCCACGCCAACGACGCGCTCCTCGCCGAACTCGACCTCAAGCAACCCGAATCGGTGGAGGTGCCGGTCGAGGGCAAGGTGAACATGCAGATGTGGGTGCTGAAGCCGCCGGGGTTCGACGCCTCCAAGAAGTGGCCGGTCGTGTACCTGGTCCACGGCGGCCCGCAGGGCGCGTGGGAGAACTCGTGGAGTTTCCGCTGGAACCCGCAGGCGTGGGCCGCGCAGGGGTACGTGGTGGTGATGCCGAACCCGCGGGGGAGCACCGGGTTCGGGCAGAAGTTCGTGGACGAGATCACCGGCGACTGGGGCGGCAAGTGCTACCGCGACCTCGTCGCGGGGCTCGATTTCGTCGAGAAGCTCCCCTACGTGGATAAGGAGCGGATCGCGTCGGCGGGCGGGAGCTTCGGCGGGTACATGATGAACTGGTTCGCGGTCAACGACATCGCGAAGCGGTTCAAGTGCCTGGTCACGCACTGCTCGGTGTGGAACTTCGAGAGCATGTGGGGCACAACGGACGAGCTTTGGTTCGACGAATGGGAGCACGGCGGGCTGCCGTGGGAGAAGCCGGGCAAGTACGCCGAGTTCTCACCGCACAAGAAAGCGGGCAACATGGCGAAGAACAAGACGCCGATGCTCATCATCCACAACGATCTCGATTTCCGCTGCCCGATCGGGCAGGGGCACGAACTGTTCAGCGCGCTCCAGCGCCAGGGGGTGCCGAGCCGGTTCGTGAACTTCCCGGACGAGGGGCACTGGGTGCTCAAGCCCAAGAACAGCGAGCACTGGCACAAGGAAGTGTTCGCGTGGCTCGCGAAATATGCGCCACCCGGCGGGAAGTAAGAGAAAGGCAGATTGGCCACAAAGAAGCACAAGGGGCACAAAAGAAAACCGAAGACAAGAAGA
>DASWYH010001327.1:0-7495 GCA_036405095.1 Gemmata sp.
CGGCTTCTGGATCTGCCAGGTGTTGCGCTCCTTGTTGGTGCGCTTGATGAGGAGCGTACCGGCGTCCGGCCGCTCGAACTCGATCTCGTCCACGTCCTCGGTCTTCTTGCCGGCCGCGTCCAGTTCGGCCGCGAGCGTCCCGGCCGGCGAGGTCGTGCCGGCGTTGAACGACAGGATGAGCAGGACCACCCCGATCGCGAAGACGATCCCGAACAGGATGGCGGTCAGTCGGAAGTTCATCGGCGATTGCCCCTGTGGCGGTCGTTGCGTCTGTTGTTGTGGCTTCATCGTCTTCGTAGCCGAGATGTTGGCGGTGCCGCCGGCCGGAGTCCTGTGCGCGCCGGCTCCCCCTCATCCGAATCGTTCGCAAAGCGGTTTGCCCTCTCCATGATGGAGAGGGCAAAGCCCGACACCGGTTCGTTTGGTTCGCTCGGTTCCGCCCCGCTCACTTGCGGCGGATCACCCACACGCCGGCCCCGAGCCCGGAGACGATCAGCACCGCCAGCACGACCGGCACCCAGAGCAGTCGGAACGTGTCGTAGCCGGGCTTCAGCTCGTAGTTCTTGTACTGCTTCGCGTCGATCGCCCCCACGGTCGGGCGGTCGCGAACCCAGTCCAGGGTCGCCCCCATCAGGTCGAGCCAGATGGTGGACTGGCCCTGGCCGGCCAGGTTGCTGGCGTCGTCGCAGACGAACCACCCGCACCCGAACACCGCGACCCGGGCGTTCGTGGTCCCGGGCGCGGCCCCCGGCTCGGACACGAGCACCGCGAGCGGGCGCGGCCCCTCGCTGTACTGGAGCTCGTCGCCCAGCAGCGCGTCGATCAGCTTCTGCTTCTCTTCCTGGGTGGCCTTACTCTCGACGATCGCCTTGACCCGCGCGGTCGCGGCCCGCCACGCGTCCACCGGCCGGGGGGCGTAGGTGGTCGGCGCCCAGGTGGCGCGCCCGGGCATGCTGGACAGCAACTTGACCGACTGGAACCCGCCGGGACCGGGCGGGGCCGAGCCGACCTCGCGGCAGTCGAGCAGTTGGAGCCGGGGCACCTCGGAGGTGAAGGCGAGCGCGACCGGGTTCCGCGCCCGCACCGCCTCCGGATCGACCACCGCGATGGTCACCTTGGCCCCCTGGTGGGGGTCGCGCGGGCTGGCCCGCTGGGGGTCCGGGACGTTGTACAAGAAGCGGTCGGAGAACTGCACGCCGTAGGTCTGGAGCAGGGGCTCGATGCCGAGCTTGAGCGGCTTCTGGTCGTCGCCCGGCTGCTGCCCGGCGAGCACGATCAGCTTGCCCTTCTTACCGTCGGGGCGCGGGTCGCTCATGAACTTGCGGATCGCCTCCACCCCCTCGGCCGGGATCGGGCTGGTCGGGTCGGCGATGACCACCACGCTCGCGTCCTCGGGCACCTTGTTCTCTTTGCCCGGTCCGAAGGGCAGTTCGGCCACCGCGAAGTAGTTCTTCTCCAGGTAGCCCTTCAGAACGGTCGCGGCGCGCCGGCTCCCGCCCGCCCGCCCGGCGCCGCCGATCGCCAGTTCGCCGGACGACTGCGTGAAGTACACCTTCGGCTTCTGCTTGTTTTCGGCCAGGAACAGCAGCTCGCGGAGCAGCCGGGACTCGCCGTTGAACGACTTCATGCTGCGCCCGTCGGCGTCCACGGTGCCCAGCTCGTCGTCGCGGATGAACGCGTGCCGCTTGCGGTCCGGGCCGTTCTCCTCGCCGGCCACGAGCAGGACGCCCTCGCCGCTCATCTCGGCCATCGGGAACTCGGACCGCAGCTTGGAGATCGCGTCCCGGTTCAGCGCGGGGCTCAGGAACGTGACGTGGAACTTGCTCCGGTTCGTCTCCTGGCAGATCGCGAGCAGGCGCTTGGTGTCCTGAACCAGCGGGTCCGCGTTGTCCTGGAAGATGGCGTAGGCGTGGACCGGCTGCTCCAGCCCGGCGATCAGCTGGCGGGTCTGGTCGTTGAGCGTGAAGAACCCGGACGAGGTGGTGTCGAGCTTGTTCTGGACCCGCAGGGCGACGACCGCGTTGGCCACCACCAGGACGACCAGGACCAACAGGATGGTGAGCCCGAAGTTGGCACCGTAGATGAACCGGCGCACCCAGGCGGTGTTCCGCTCCTCGGCCCGCGCCGGCTGGGCGGCCAGGAAAATCAGCCCGCCGCCCGCCACGACCATCAGGAGCGGGATGAGCGCGTACCGGGCCTCTTCCAGTTCGTGCTGGTCGAGCCACTTCACGAGGCTCCCGCCCCACTGGTAGAAGAACAGCCCGCCCGCGAGAATGAGCACCGCACCGAGGAGCGCCCCGAACAGCAGCACCACGTGCCGGATCTGGGCCTTGTCCTCCGCCGCGGTCAGCTTGGGCGGGGAGGCCAGCAGGAACGCGCCGATCGCGGCGCACGGGAGGCACGCGAGGAACGCGGACACGCCCCCGATGAAGTAATCGACCTGCTTTTCTTTCTGGACCGCGGTCACGTCCAGCTTGGCCGGCTTGAGCGGGTCTTCGGCCTTGTCCTTCTTGTCCTTCTCGTCCTTGGTGACGCTCGGGGCCGAGTCGAGCTGTCGGCCCTTCACCACGAGCCACCCGGTGAGGCCCAGGAAGACGACCGCCAGCACCAGGAGCGCGCCCGCAACGTTCTGGCGCTGCGCGCGGAGCCGGTCGATGACCGGCTCGAAGGCGTTCGGTTCTGAGGGCGACGGGTTCGGGGGAGTCGGTTGCATGGCGCTTGCGGTTCGTGTTAGTGAGTTCGCGGGTCACGTGCGGGCGGGCACCGGATCAGCTCCAGCGCCGCACCTCGATGGTCTTGATCGTGAGGAACACGAAGAACACGGCCAGGGACGCCCACTGGATCACGTCCCGGATCGGCAACTGCCCGCTGAGTGCCGTCCGCCACAGGCCCAGGTAGCCGAGCTTGGACAGGACCAGTTGCAGCGTCTGGCTCATGCCGACCGAACCGAAACTGAAGAAGGACGCGAGGAGCAGCATCAGCATCACCATGAACGTGAGCACCGCGGCCACGATCTGGTTGCTGGTCAGTGCCGACAGGAACATGCCGATCGCGAGGAACGCGGCGCCCGTGGCGCCGAGGGCCACGTAGAACCCGAGCAGCGGGCGGTAGTCGAACGGCGTCCCGCCCTCCATCCGCAGCACGATCAGGAACAGCCCGGCCGGGAGCCAGCACACCATGAAAAAGAACCAGGTGGCCGCGAACTTGCTCGCCACCGCGACCCACTCGCTCACCGGGGCGGTGAACAGCACCTCCAGGGTGCCGCTCCGCTTCTCCTCGGCGAACAGCCGCATCGTGAGGGCCGCGACCTGGAGCTTCAGCCCGAAGATCGGGAACAGGGCGATGACGTAATCCGACACGATCGGCTCGGAGAGCGGGCGCGAGGCCACCGCCGCCCGGTCCAGCATCCGCACGAACTCGTAGTACCCGAACCACTGGGCCACGGCCATCCCGCCCAGCACCAGATACCCGATGGGCGAGAGGAAGTACGCGGCCAGCTCGCGGCGCAGCAGGGTGACGAACTGGCCGTCCGAGCACACCCCGATGGCCAGCGCCAGGTACGCGAGCCCGATGCCCCCGATGATGAGCCCGCCCGGCACCAGGAACGGCTGCGGGGGCGTGGTCACGGCGGACTTGGTGCTCGCCAGGACGAACACCCCGGCGCTCACGAGGCCCACAACGGCGAGTGACGCGCGGAGCCAGACCGGGAACTTGCCCAGCGCCCCGAGGGCCACGAGCCCCAGGAACGCGAGGACCACCAGCGCCCGACCGGTCGCGGCCCAGACGTCGAGTTCCTGCCGCGCGTCCCGCAGCACGGACGGGCCGTCGTACAGGACGGTCGGGAACACGGTGCGGCCGAACGCGTACAGCACCGCCGCGGCGCCGACCGCGCCGATCGTGGACGCGACGACGTACCCGATGCCCTCGTCGGTGTTGACCTGCCCGAGGTACGCGGCCAGGAAGCTCAGCCCCAGGACCGCGAGCGCCAGGCCGGTGCCGGCGAGCCAGTCCGGGGCCCAGACGCCCTTCACCAGCACCCCGACGCACAGGAGCGCGCCCACCCCGAGCAGCGTGTAGCTCCCGATCGAGCGGAGCCGCGCGTCGGTCTCGTGCCGCAGGAACGGCACCGCGAAGAGCAGCGCGAGGAGCCCGCTCGCGACGCCCCACGGGAGCAGGTAGAAGCCCATCACCTTTTCGGTCTCGCCCTTCGCCGCGCCCGGGAGCAGGGCCGCCGCCAGCGCGAGGACGAGGAACGCCCCGGCCAGCATCCCGTACATCCGGCGCACCTCCTGCTCGCCGTCGCTGACCGCGTGGTACAGCATCAGCACGAGGCCGGTGCCGGCGAACAGGAACCCCCAGCCCTCCGAAACCAGCCGCGCCGTCCCGGTGGCCTTGGTGGCGACCACCACGACCGTCCCGAGGACCAGCAGGAACAGGCCGACGAACCCGACCATGCGCGCGATCGCCGGGCCTTCGATCAGGAGGTCCGACGGCCCCGTCTGGTCCGGTGGGGGCGCCGCGGAACGGGCCGGCGCGGTCGGGTCGGTGGTTGCGGGCGGGATGCTGCTCATAGTGGTTCGCTGCTCGATCAGAGATCAGAGGACAGAGAGCAGAAGCCAGAGTCCGGGGGCAGGGACCGGAGAGCAGAACCTTTGTGTGGGGTTCTGATCCCCGGCTTCGGTCCCTTGTTCTTACGCTGCCGGGGTCTTGTCCGGTTCGGTCGGGGCCGCGGGGGCCGGTTCCGGGGCGGTCTCGGCCTGCTGGCGCCGGCGGACCACGTCGTTGAAGATCGCGTCCAGGCTCGGCCGCTTCACCTCGACGCGGCGCAGCCCCCAGCCCTTCGCCGCGACCCTCGCGGCCAGCGCCTCGCGGTGGTCCTTGCGGTCGCGGGACCACAGCTCGAAACTGGTCAGGTCGCTTTCGAGCGGCGCCGCCTCGACGGACGCCAGCTCCGGCTGGTCGCGGAGGAACGCGGTGACCGCGTCGGCCGGGCCGCGCACCTCCATCAGGTAGGTGGCCTCGCGGGCCTCGATCGCCTTCTTCGTCTCGTCGAACTTGATCCGGCCCTTGTCGATGATGATGACGCGGTCGTACACCTTCTCGACTTCCGGCAGGACGTGCGTCGAGAACAGGATGGTGTGCTGCCCGCCGAGCTCCTTGATGGTCGCGAGGGTCTCGCCGATCTGGACCGGGTCGAGGCCGCTGGTCGGCTCGTCGAGGATCAGAATGGGCGGGTCGGCGAGGAGCGTGTCGGCCAGCCCGACGCGCTGCCGGTAGCCCTTCGAGAGGGTGCTCAGGAGCCGGTTCTCGACCCCCTTGACGCGGCTCTTCTGCATGCACTGGTCGATGCGGGCGGCGCGCCCGTGGCGGTCCACGCCCTTGAGCTTGGCCCGGTACGCGAGGTACTCGCGGACCCGCATCTCGCCGTACACGGGCACGCTCTCGGGGAGGTAGCCGATGCGCTTGCGGACCTCCATCGACTGGTACATCACGTCGAAGCCGTTGAGCCACGCGTACCCGCTGGAGGCCGGGAGCCAGGTGGTCAGGATGCGCATGCAGGTGGACTTCCCGGCGCCGTTCGGCCCGAGGAAGCCCACCAGCTCGCCGTGCGCCACCGAGAAGGTGACGTCGTCCACGGCCTGGACCGGGCCGTAGTTCTTACAGAGGCTCTGAACGTTGATTGCGGGCGTCTGCATGGTCAACCGTCTCGGTGTTGCGGCTCGGTGCAGAACGGGCGGAGGTCGCCGAGTTGGACGAATCACAATGATATGACGCTGAACCGCCCCGACAAGTTGGCGCGGACGGGTAAACTGTTCCGCGTGTCGCTACGATCGTTACCCCCGTCCACCAGAAGAACCACTGATGCACACGCCGATTTGGACCCCGCCGCCGGGCACCACGGGCCTGATCTTCGACTGCGACGGCACCCTCGCGGACACGATGCCCGCCCACTACAAGGCGTGGCTGGCGCTCCTGGGGCGGTTCCACATCCCGTTCCCGGAGCCGCGGTTCTATGCGATGGGCGGGATGCCCACCGCCAGCATCATCCGGGTGCTCGCGGGCGAAGCGGGCGTCGAGGTGACCGACGTGGACGCGATGGTTCACGAGAAGGAGCAGACGTTCCTCACGTTCCTCGATGCGGTCGCGCCGATCGAGGCCGTCCTGATGATCGCGGCGGCGCACCGCGGGAAGCTGCCGATCGCGGTGGCGAGCGGCGGGTACCGCGACACCATCACCCGGACCCTGGACCAGCTCGGCGTCCGCGACTGGTTCGACGCGATCGTGACCGCCGAGGACACGGCCCGCCACAAGCCGGAGCCGGACGTGTTTTTGGAGGCCGCCCGCCGGCTCGGGGTGGCGGCGCCCCAGTGCGTCGTGTTCGAGGACACGGACATCGGGCTGGAAGCCGCGCGCCGGGCCGGGATGACGGGCGTGGACGTGCGCCCATGGGTGGCGCGGGCGTGAGCGCCGGGCGCGGAACCGGCGTCACTTCTTCAGGTGTGCGTCGATGAACTCATACGCGACCTTCCGGGCGCCCGCCGGGAAGTCGTGGCCCGAGTCCGGATAGATCGCCTTCAGGTTGTCGGCCGCCTTGAGGGCCTTGTAAGCCGGTTCCGCGGCGGCGATCACGTCCCGCACGCCGCTGACCTCAAAATTGTTGTCCTTCTCGGGCGCGACCGCGAGGAACGCGCGCGGGGCGAAGCTCACCACCACGTCCGAGAAGTCGAAGGGCATTTTCTTCGGGTCGTTCCCGAACGCGCTGGCGATTTTCGGCATGTACCGGTCGCTGGTCCAGCCCTTCAGGTTGCCCTTGTAATACTTCTCGAACGAGCAGAACCCGCACGACGACACGATCACCTTCAGCCGCTCGTCGAACGCGGCGGTGAACATCGAGTTGTGCCCGCCGAGCGAGTGCCCGATCACCCCGATGCGCGCCCCATTGACCTCCGGGAGCGATTGCAGGTAATCGACGGCCCGCATGTTGTTCCAGATCGCTTTCATCGTTCCCGACTGATAGTCCCCGCGCCGAAAAGCGGCCTGGAAGTCGTACTTGTACTCGCCGAAGCTCGGGTAGTCCGGCGCGAGGCACACGTACCCGCGCTTCACCAGGTGGAGCGCCTGCGCCTTGCTGTCCTGCTTGCCGAGCCCGACGGGTTCGTCTTTGCCGATGGCGATGGTCTGGTGCAGGCAGAGCATCGCGGGCGCCTTCGCCCCCCCGCCCTTGCGGACGGGGTTCGCCACTTCGTTCGGGATCAGGAGCCACGCGGGGACGCGGTCCCCTTTCTCCACCGCGAAGGTCACCTTCCGCCGAACGTACCCTTCGAGCTTCTCCTCGCTCACGAGCTTCGGGTCGAGCGGCACCTTGCGGTCCGCGCCGGGCAGCGGCCCCATTGCCCGCTCCATCTTCTTGCGGAGCGCGCCGCGGTCGGGTTCGTCACCCCGGATTGCGGGCGCGAGTGCCAGCGCGAGCGCAAGTGTGAAGAAAAGAAAACGG
>DASWYH010001328.1:0-6346 GCA_036405095.1 Gemmata sp.
CATCCTCACGGTGGTGCTGGGCAGCTCGAACCTGGCCCGGCGGGGGCTCCCCCCGAACTCGTCGGCCGCGGCCTACCTCGATCAGATCGAGCACTCGTGCCGGCGCGCGGCGGAAGTGTGCCGGCAGATGCTGGCCTACTCGGGGCGCAACCCGGGCGGGGCGGCGCGCATCGACCTGACCCCACTCGTTCGGGAGGCCGCGCCGCTCCTGGCCGGCCCCGTCGGCTCGGCCGCGATCCGGTACGAACTCGATCACGCGCTCCCGCTCACCCACGCCGACGCGGCCCAGGCGCGGCAGGTGCTGATGAACCTCGTCACCAACGCGGCCGAGGCGCTCGCCGGGGGGCCGGGCGAGATCGTCGTTCGCACGGCGCTCGAAGACGTGGCCAACGGGGTGCCGGACGGCCTGTTCCACCTCGCCCCGGTCCCCGGGCGGTACGTGTGCCTCACGGTCGCGGACACCGGACCGGGTGTGTCGCCCGAAGTGCGCGCCCGGATGTTCGACCCGTTCTACTCGACCAAGTTTACGGGGCGCGGTCTGGGTCTGGCCGCGGTGCTCGGGATCGCCCGCGCGCACCGCGGCGGGATTCGGGTCGAAAGTGAGCCCGGGAACGGCACCGCGGTAACGGTGTACTGGCCGGCTCCGGTCGAGCAGGTCACCCCCCCACCGGTCGCGACCGGTGCCCCGGCGCCCGCAAACGTCGCGCTGGTGATCGACGACGAGATGTTCGTCCGCGAGGTCACCGCTTCGACGCTGGAAGAAATGGGGTTCGTCCCCGCGCTGGCCGCCGATGGCGCCTCGGGGATCGAACTGTTCCACCGGCACCGCGACACGGTCCGGGTGGCCGTGATCGACGTGGTGATGCCGGGGATGAGCGGCGATCAGGTGCTCAAGACGCTCCGCCTGTTCGCCCCGAAGCTCCCGGTGGTGCTGGTGAGCGGGTTCACGGACAGCCGGGTCGTAACCGCCGAACTCGGCGACCGCACCGAGTTTTTGCAGAAACCGTTTCACCCCGAAGATCTGGTGAACACGGTCCGGCGCCTGGTTCTGATCGACGGGTAACGGGTGCGGCACCCGAACCGGGCCTCGCGCGCTGCGCTCGTTGGCCTCACCGCCCGCTCTTTTTGAGGTTCCCTTTCGTGAACGTGTCGGGCGCGAAGGTCGGGTTCAGCTCCACCTCGCGGAAGTAATAGGAGCCGACCAGAACTCTCGTCCCGTCGGGCTCGGTGCGATAGGTCTCGGTCGCGACCTGGAACCAGCGCTCGCGGTCCAGGTAGATGGTGACCTCGGTGAACCCCTCTTCCGCGACCACCTTGGGATCGGTGCTCGCGGTGCCGCCCAACTCGAACGCGTCCAACTCGACCCGCGGGCAGAGGCGCCGGATCACGTGGCACTCGCGGTTCCCGGCCTTCTCGACCACCTTCGTGCCCAGGTACTCGTACTTGAACTCGCCGGCGTCCTGGCGCGCCTTCCAGGCCTCGTGGGTGCGGAGCATGGTGCGGTACAGGCCCGCGTCGCGGATGCAGTACCGCGACTGGCCCCGCGCCAGCTCGCTGTTCGGCGGGATCGGGTTGCTGAGCGGGCTGATGAGCGCCTTGGGGCGCCACGTGACGGCCTTCCCCCCCAGCCCCTCGGGCTCAGGCCGCTCGCTGAACAGCGTGCCGACGATGTCGGCCCGGAGGAACGACTTCGCCCCCTCCCGCCACGTCACCAGAACCTCGATCGCGGTTTGCTTCGTTTTGGGGTCCGGCACGTCGCCGCGCACGCACAGTTCGAGAACCTCGACCGTCGGCAGTTCGGGGTGTTTGGGATAGCCCTGGATGCGCTCCTGCTTCTCGACGACACAGCGGAGCCCGCCGGGCACCTCGCGCTGGTAGCGCGTGAGGCCCGCTTCGAGCGCCTTGATCGGGTCCGTTTTGGCCCGTTCGTCGAACTCTTTCTGCGTGGGTAACTTCTCGCCCCGGTCCACGTACTCGGGTGCGACCGGCGCCGGGTCGGTGTGGAACACCCACCGGTAACCGAGCCATCCGCCGGCCGCGAGCAGCACGACCGCGACGAGAGCGACAACAAGAGCGAGCCACCGGTTCATCCCGTTTCCTCCTGCCCCGGGCTGTGAGCGTTCAGGCAGTGTACACCGGCCCTTCGGCCCAAACAACGCGCACACGGCGCGGCGGAGCGTGTGGAACATCGGGACGGCCCTGACAGAAGTGACCAACAAGAAGAGGCTGCGCTTCCTGCTGTGCGGTAATCGACCGGAGCGCTCGGAAAACTCCAGTTGAAAGCGCGCCCCGGGGCGACTATCTGGCGCGCATAAACCGTCAGATTGTTTGCGGTCGAACCGAGAGGCGTGGGGATGCGCAGCCGTTGGCCGGTCGCGGTTGGTGTGGTTCTGGTGGTTGCCGGTGCGGGGCGCGCGCAGCCTCCCCTTCCCCCGCCCGCGCCCCCACCTGCCGCAACCGCCCAGCCCGGCGACCCGTCGCTCCCGCCGCTGTTACCGGTTCCGCCGGCGGCCCCTCTGGCCGAAGTGCCGCGGTCCGCTCCCGGACCTTCGGGCACCGAGTACGATCCGGGTTACCTGTACCTCCCCGAGCGCGAGCCGGAGCGCCCGCGGAACCGCGGTGAGGTGTGCGGGCCGGACGGGAGGTGGTGGTTCGGTCCGTCGCTGGAACTCGCGTGGGCGCCGCGCACCACGCTGCCCGCAACCGTGCGCCTGCGCCTCGCGGACGGGCTCGGCGGGTCGCGGCCCGGTCCGGTGCTGCCGGTCACGGGCCGCGCGACCGACCGGTTCAACGCTGCACTCGGCCTGGTGCTCGGCCACTGGTTCGGGGACGGGAACATCAACGGTGCGGAAGCGAGTTTCTTTGTCCGCTCCGCAGAGACCACGTTCGCCGGGTACGCGCCCGGGATGCTGGTGCTGTTCCCGCAGGGCACGGACCGCGCGCCGCAGATCATCCCGTTCCCCGCTCCGATGGCGGAACTGTTCGCGGGCACGTTCCCGGTCACCCTCTCGACCTTCTATACGACCGTCGATGTGAACTACCGGCGGCGCCTCTATTGCGACGACCGCGCGCGGCTCGATGCGCTCATCGGGTATCGCTTCGCGGACCTTCAGGACCAACTGTATATCGGCGAGTACCACGACGGGAGCGGCGACTACAAGCGGAACCGGGCGTCGGTATCGAACCCGTTCCACGGCGCCCAGATCGGGCTCGCGGGCGAGTACCGCAGCGAGGACGGCTGGTACGCAGCGGGTTCGGCGAAGGTCGCGTTCGGGGCGGTGGCCCCCGACGTGACCGCGAGCGGGCTGTTCCTCGGGGCCGAAGGGCGCCTATGGGACGCGTTTCAGCGCCTGAACGCGCTGCGTGTCCCCACGGAGAGCGAGTTCGCGGTGTTACCGACCGTGAACCTCACGGTGGGGCGTCAGATCAATCCCCGCACCCGCGTCTATGGGGGGTACTCGTTCCAGTACCTGAGCCGCGTCGGGCGCCTCGGCGACGCGCTCAACCCAGCCGCCAATGCCCTCGCGCTCACCGATTTCTGGGTGCAGTCGGTCAACCTCGGCGTTGAGGTGCGGTACTGATAAGGCAAAGATCGGAGAGCCACAAAAACGCACAAAGGGCACAAAAGGAAACCGGAGAACAAGACCAAGACAGCCACAGTGAACACAGAAGGCACGAACCAGAACAGAGGCCGAGCGGGAATCAAATTCCCTGGGTTCTGTTCTGATCCGCGCGCTCTGTGCTTCTCCGCGGCTCGTTTCTTCTCTTCGTGTCTTCTTTTGTGTCCTTTGTGCCTTTTTGTGGCCGTCCGGTCTTCAGCTTTGCCCGGCGGCGAGTTTCGCGAGGTCTTTCACCGCCGCGGCCGGGCCTTGTTTCGCGCCGAAGACCGCGCTGCCCGCAACGAACACGTTCGCACCCGCGGAGGCCGCATCCGCGATTGTCTTGGCGCCGATGCCGCCATCGACTTCGATCTCGCACGCGGGGTTGTGCGCGTTCACCAGCGCCCGGAGCTGCTTCAGGCGCTCCAGGCTCTCGGGGATGAATGCCTGACCGCCGAACCCCGGGAACACGGTCATGCACAGCGCGAGGTCGATGTCCTTCAGGTACGGCTCGATCCGCTCGATCGGCAGGTCCGGGTTGAACGCGAGGCCCACCTTCTTGCCCAGCGCCTTCTTGATGTGTTCGATCATCGGTCGCGGGTCCGGGAGCACCTCCAGGTGAACGATGAGCGCGTCGGCCCCGGCCTTCACGAACCCGTCGAGGAACCGCCCCGGGTCTTCGACCATGAGGTGAACTTCGAGCGGGATCGTGGTGACCGGGCGCAGCCCTTCGACCACCACGGCCCCCATGCTCAGGTTCGGAACGAAGTGCCCATCCATCACGTCAATGTGAATCCGGTCGGCCCCGGCCTTGGTGACCTCGCGGACCAGTTCGCCGAGCTTCGAGAAGTCGGCCGCCAGAATGGAAGGTGCGATCATGGGAGGAGTTCCCGGTTCGAGGTTGAACACGCCGAGCCCCTGGTGAGAGGGGGTGTTGTCCGGTGCTGAGTCACAGACAGTCTGTCGGTTCCGGACGGGTTCGCCAAGTTGTCGGGGCGAAGAACTTGAAACTCCGCCGGGGAACTTGAAACTGAGCGGTATGAGATTCCCGATCGCACGAAAGTTGCTCGCGCTCGCGGGGCGCGCCCGGCGGAACTGGCTGGACCGGCACCAGACCCCCGCGAACTTCTGGATTCACATGCTCGGCATCCCGCTCGCGTTCGCAGGGCTGCCGCTGCTCTTTCTGGCCGACTGGTACTGGGGCGCCGGGGCGATTGCGATGGGCTACCTGCTCCAGTGGATCGGGCACCGGATCGAGGGCAACGACGTGGGCGAATTCATCCCCATCAAACGGTTGCTCGGGTTGCCGGTCGTGGCCATCGCACCGCAGCACCGCCCGCTGAACGAGGCCCGGCTGTGAGCGACCGCGAACCGCTCTTGCGCGCCGTCTGCGCAGACGAAGACGGGCTCCGGGGTTTCAGCGGTCACGCGTGATCGGGGAGCCGTTGCAGTTCCGGGAACGCGCTCGCGGTCTGTTCGGGGGTGTGGTTGAACACCACCCGCCCGGCGGTGTGCCAGTTCCCGTGGTGGAACGTGAACACCGCGGTCGCCGGGCGCGGCTCGCGCGCGGCCGGCACGTCTTCCATGTCGCCGCCCTCAATGGGCTCGAAATCGATGCTGACGGACACCAGCGCGACGATGCCCCCCGTTGCGGTGTCACGCACGAGCACGGCGTCACCGGTGATGCGGCACCGCACCCAGCGCAACCCGCGCGGCAGCCCCGACGCCCCGGCGGCCCTGAGCAACTGCTCCTCGAACCGCTCGTGCTGGAGCCGGAACAGCTCGCGGCACCGTTCGACGTGAACGACCCGGCCCAGGTGCCACAACCAGCGCAGCCCGAGCCCGAACAGCGCCAGCACCGCGACCCCGCCGGCGAACCACCACCACAGACCGGCCAGTTCCATCCCGCTACCTCCCAAAGATGCCGATCCGGTCGCGCCGGAGGAGGGGAATCGCCCGGAGGGCGCGCTCCTTCTGCGCCCCGTGGTGGCTCCGCGGGAACGCGCGCCGCGGGTCGCCCTCGTCGGTGATCCGCTCCGCACTCAACCCGGCCGCGAGGTCGGCGGCGATCTCCGCGTAGTCCGACCGGACCCGGGCGCCGTTGGCCATCCCGGTCCCGGTGTTCCCCGGGAACGCGAGCGCGGCCGCAACGCACAAGAGGATCGGCACCCACTTGCGCCCCAACTTCACCCACACGAGGTACGCGGTCGCGAGCAGCGGCCACGAGAGCATGGAGTAGCGCGACCACAGCCCCATCTGCTCCCAGCTCTCGAACCCGGCCCGACCGACCCCCACCGCCAGCGCCACGCCCGTGACCCCCGCCGCGACCGCGACCAGCCCGGCCACCGAGAGCCGCTCGGAAGGCGCCTGCCACCGCCGCACGACCGCTACAAGAGTGAGGGCACCGACCGCCACCACGCCGACGGCCACGAGTGGCCACACCGCGCTGAGCCCCATCCCGAGCGACACCGCGAGCACTTCGCCGGTCACGGTCGCGACGCGCACGACGTCCGAACTCGGGGCCGGGTGGTGCTCGGGCTTGTGATACCCCTGAAAGTACATAACGAGGTACGCGACCGGCAGCAGCGCGAGGAGCAACACCGTGACCGCCCTGCCCTTCGCGCCGGTTCGCCACACGCTGAGCGCGACGAACGCGAGCCACGCGCACACGGGCGGTACGACCACCAACCCCGACCCGCCGGTCAGCGCGAGCAGCACCGCGAGACCGGCCGCGATCAACCCCGAGC
>DASWYH010001329.1:0-2606 GCA_036405095.1 Gemmata sp.
GGGAACGTTGGTTCTCCCGTAGCGGGTTACACTCAGGCGCCGTTGCAATCGTGGTGCGCATCGCGCCGGGGGCGCGTCTGGCGGTCCCGTTCCTCACACGGGCACCGATTCGCGGCCCTATTGGTGATGGCATTTACGCGACCCATTTGAGAGATTCACTCCGCTGTCCCGGTTTCGTGCCCCATGTGTCGGGAGCCGCAGTGGTAGCTGGTGGGCGAAGATACAATGCAGAAACGGCACTGAGAATTGCCACAGGGAATTGGTTTTGCGGATGTTGTAGCGGAATTGACTGTTGCGAGGAGAAGAAGAAAAGTTACCCGGCTAGGATTCGAACCTAGACGAAGTGAACCAAAATCACTTGTGCTACCGTTACACTACCGGGTAAGGGCTCGCGCGAATCATAATTCTTCGCGCTCGGTGAGTGGCTATTTTGGCACCCGACGACCATAAGGTCAAGAGCAGGACTGTGGGGCACAGAACCGCGAAGAACTCGTGCGGCTCGTGTTCTGTTGGAAGCGTTGGTCCGAAGTGGGGTCGCTCTCATTTTTTCGGTGATGGTACGGCGAGCAACTTGTCGAGCGGCACCTTCACGTCCTTGACCGTGGCGGCTTTTACGATCGCCGCGTTCGCCTTCTCCAAGAGCTGCGCTTCGAGTTCCGGCTTAACCCCTTTCACGAGGTCGAGAACGAAATCGGCGGCCTTCTGCGCGTCCGCGCCGTCGAGCCCGGCGGTGTGGTCAACGACGAGGTCGTCGTAGAAGAGCTTGGCGCCCGTAGCCTTGATCGTGAGCGTGACCGCCGGGAAGAGCGATCCCGGCACCTTGGTGCTCTTCGTCACCACTTCGGCCTTCAGCTCGAGGCCCGCTTTACAGTGCCCGCGGGTCTCGCCGGTGTAGAGCTGGTGCCCGCGCTTCCAGAGCTGGTGTTCCACGCGGAAGTCGATGTCCATTGCGGTATCGACCGTGAGGTGCGCGGTGTTCGCGTCGAACCGGACCAGCTCGCTGATCGCCACCCCCAGGGTCTCTTTCGGGTTCCGGGCGCTCACCGTGATCCGGCGCCACAGCCCGTCGTTGACCGTGACCCGCGGCACTTCGGGACCGAACTTGGCGGTCTTGCGGAGCATCAAGCGCCCCTCCACGAACTCCTTCTGTTTGCCCCACCCGTCGCTGGCCTTCACCAGCGGGGTGGGCAGGTGCGCGAGCGCCAGCGCGTGGAGCGTTTTCGAGAGGGACGCGATTTCGGCTTGCGTCGGCTGCGGCACGTCCTTCGGCGCCCGCAGCGGGATCGGTGCCGGTGCCGGCACCGGGGCGGGATTCGGGGCCGGGAGCGGCAGCGGAATGGGCGTCGGTTCCGGCGGCTGCGCGGAGGCCGCCGCACCGAGCACAGCGCCGAGAAGGGCGGTCAGCGGGTATCGCATCAAGGGAATCCTCCCGGTGTCAGTGTGCGGCCTTCAGCGTGCGTTCGATGTACGCTCGGACCTCGTTCACGGCAACGCCGGTCGCGACCCGGGCGTTGGGCGGGCCGCTCGGGTTGGTGCGGGTGTCGATCACGGTCATGCCGCGGGTCAGCTCGCCCCGCGTCTCCACGTCCACGTGGTGCGGTTCGCTGCTCACGCACCCCGCGACCGCGACCGCGACCGTGCCCAGCACGTCCTTCAGGTGGAACCCCTCGATCCCGTAGAGGTTGGAACTCGCCCGGATGCCGAACGGCACGATCTGGCGCAGAAACTGGCACGCCCGCGAATCCGGGTTCGGGAGGTCGAGTAAGTCACGCGGGGAGAAGATCAACTTGCGCGTCGCGTCGAGCGGAATCAGGAGCGGGTTCAGCTCCGCGGCGAACACCCGCTTGGCCGCGTCCGGGTCGAGGTGCATGTGGAACTCGGCCACGGGGCCGGCGTTGCCCGGTTCGCGCCAGCACCCGCCGATGATGACCGTTTGGTCGAGCAGCGCCGGCAGGACCGGGTCGCGGTCGAGGGCGGTGGCGAGGGTCGTGAGCGGCCCCAGGTTGATAACGGTCACCTGCCGCGGGTGCTCGTGCGCCAGCTCGCAAAGGACCTTGTCCGCGGGGTGCAGCGTGTGGCGCGTCGCGCTCGGGAACGACACCCCGCCGAGCCCGCCGGGGCCGTGGAGCGCGGTCCCGTCGGCGTCGTACTTGACCGGCAGCGCGGCGCCCAGCTTGGGCCACTTGGGGGGGTCGCAAATGTCAACGAGCGTGTGGACGTTCGCGGTCGCCTGCTCCGCGCTCACGTTCCCGGCGGTGGGCAGCAGCCCGACCACTTCGAGGGCCGGGTCGGTGAGCGCGAGCGCGACCGCGAACGCGGTGTCGATGCCGGGATCGGCAACGAGGATCACTTTGCGTGCCATGTCGTTCTGTCCCGACGTGGAGAGGCGAGTCGAGGGCGAACTGGTGGTAAATTGTACCCGCGCCCGTGGGCCGGTGGAACCGGTTATCGGGGCAACCGGCCCGATCGGCCGAAATGGGGCCACCCGTCCCGGGGGCGGCTCCGGGGCGCTGGGGCCGAAACTCCAGGGCTACGCAGAGATTGGTTTTGGGTGGTGGTGAGTGGGTTAAGGGGCGTGATTCTTCAAAGCCTTTCTCACACCCCTT
>DASWYH010001330.1:0-6727 GCA_036405095.1 Gemmata sp.
CCCGATGACGCGCCCGCGCCCCCGCCGTGGCGCGAGTTCGCCCGTGCGCCGCTGGTGCCGTTCGCCCTCGCCGCGTCGGCCGGACTGGTCGCGGATCGGTACACCGGCGTTCCCCTCAACGCGGCCCTGATTGTCGCGGCCGGGGCGCTGGCGGGCTGGTTCGTCACCCGCCGGGCGAGCCCGCACACCGCGCTGAGCTGGCTCCTCACGTGCGCCGCCGCACTGGGCGCCGCGCACCACCACGCGCACCGGCACGCGTTCGCGGCCGACGACGTTTCGACCCTCGCCACGAGCGCCCCCCGCCCGGTGCGCGTTCGGGGGGTGCTGGCCGAGGAGCCCGAGCGGTTCCGGGCGCCCAAGTACGATCCGCTCCTGACCGTGCAGCGCGGGGCGTCCAGCGCGGGCGTGCTGGAGGTCACCGAAGTGGACGGCGCCGACGGGTGGCGCCCCGCGTCCGGGCGCGTGCGCCTCACGGTGGAGGGCCGGCTCGACGATCTGCACTGCGGGGACGCGGTCGAAATCGTCGGGCGGCTCTCACGGCCCGACGGGCCGGCGAACCCGGGGGAGCGCGACCGCCGGGCCGCGCTCCTCGATCAGCGCGTCACCGCGGACCTCCGGGTGAAGCGGTCCGCGGACTCCGTCGTGCGGCTCGACGAGGGCTGGCGGGCGTCGCCGTTCGGGCGGCTCGCGGCGGTGCGGGGGTGGGGCACGCGCGCGCTCGCGCGAGCGCTTCCCAAGGATGAGTCCGGGCTCGCCACGGCGCTCCTGCTGGGCGACAGCACCGCCCTGGACCGGGAAGAGTGGGACGGTTACGTCCGCACCGGGGTGATCCACGTGCTGGCGATCTCCGGCCAGCACCTGGTGATCCTGGGCGGGTTCCTGTGGTTCGTGCTCCGGGTGTGCGGGCTCCGCAACCGGCACGCGGCCGTTCTGGTTGCCGCGGCGCTCGTCGGCTACGCGACCCTGACGGGGGCGCGCCCGTCGGCCGTGCGGGCCGCGGTCATGGTGTGCGTCGTGTGCGGCGGGATCGTGTTGCGCCGCCGGGTGATCCTGGCAAACGTGTTCGCGTTCGCGTGGCTCATCGTGGTCGGACTGAACCCCACCGACCCGTTCACCGCGGGGTGCCAGTTGTCGTTCCTGAGCGTGTTCGTTCTCCTGTGGGGGGCGGTGCGGTGGCTGAAGCCGCGCGAGCGGACCCCGGTGGAGCAACTCATCGAGGAAACGCGGAGCGCGCCCGAAAAGCTGCTCCGGCAGGCGCTGCGCTGGGGGTGGCAGCTCTTCGCCGTCGGCGCCATTCTCACCATCGCGAACGCGCCGCTCGTGCTCGCGTGGCAGAACGTGGCTTCACCGGTCGCCGTTCTCATCGGCCCGCCGCTGGTCGTGCTCACCTCCGTCGCGCTCGTCGCGGGGTTCCTGGTGCTGCTCGCCTCGCCGCTCGGGCTCTGGGCCGCGTGGCCGTTCGCGCGCGTCACCGAAGGGTGCCTGGGGGCGTGCGAGTGGCTGGTTCATCTTGCGGATCGCGTTCCGGGCGGGCACGTCTACGCCCCCGGTCCGCCGATGTGGTGGCTGGTGGGCTTCTACCTGCTGATCGCGGGGCTGGTACTGCTCGACGGGCGCCGCGCGCGGAAGTTCCTCGGCGCCCTTTTCGTGTACACGTTCTTCGGTGCCGTTGTCGGCTTGCAGCCGCGCACGTCCGACGAACTCCGGGTCACGTTTCTGGCGGTCGGGCACGGCGGCTGCGTGGTGATCGAGCCCCCGGACGGGCGCGTTTTGCTCTACGACACCGGCACGACCGCCGGGCCGGACGCGGTGCGCCGGGTCGTGGCCCCGTACCTGTGGAGCCGCGGGATCAACCGCATCGACGAGGTGTTCCTCTCGCACGCCGATCTGGACCACTTCAACGGGCTGTTGGAGCTGCTGAAGCGGTTCCATGTCGCCCGGGTGACGATGACGCCCACCTTTCCGGACAAGAACAGCCCGGGGGTGGGAGCGGTGCTCGGCGCCCTCGACCGGCACCGCGTGCCCCGCGGGACGGTCGCCGCCGGGCGGCGGTTCCATGCGGGGGAGGTGGCGCTCGACGTCCTGCACCCGCCCCCCGTCGGCCCGGACGGGAACGAGAACACACGGAGCCTGGTGCTCCTGGTGCGGCACCGGTCGCACACGGTCCTGCTGACGGGCGACCTCGAAGGGGAAGGGCAAGCGCTGGCGACCGCGCGCCCGATCGCGCCGGCGGACGTGATGCTGGCCCCGCACCACGGGGGGAAGAGCGCGAACGCCCCGCGGGGCTCCCCGGCGGCGCCCGAACCGGGGGCCGTGGCCGCGTGGGCGCGGCCCAAGCTGGTCGTGTCGAGCCAGCGCGCGGGCACCCCCACGGAGCACCTGCGCGCGAGTTACGGGGCGGTCGGCGCGACCGTGTGGGACACGCCGACGGCAGGCGCGGTCACGGTGCGGAGCCACACAACGGGGCTGGTCGCGGAAGCGTTCCGCTCGGGAGAGGCGCGGGTGCTCGCGCGCGGCCCGTGACCCGCGCGTCTCCACCGCTCACTTTTTCTTCCCGAACACGTCGCGCAGGATGTTCACCACCTGCTTGCCGCCGGCGAGGACCTGTTCGCCGAGCTTGTCGTATTTCCCGGCGCCGGACTCGGCCTCGAACGCTTTCAGGACCGCGGTCCCGCGCGCGTGGTCGAGGTGCGACACGAGCACGGGCACCAGCCCGTCCGCGATGCCGAACCGCTCCCCTTCGAGGCCGCACACCGGCACCACTTCCGGGGTGAACCCGCCGAGCTGTTCCTTCACCACCCCCACGCACTCGCGGATGTTGACTTCCTTCGGCCTGGAACCCTTCTCCCAGTCGTAGGGCGGCGCCCACTCGGCCTTCGGGCTCAGCAGGTCGATGTGCGACACCACCGCGACCAGCGGCGGCATTTTCAGGTGCGGCTTCTCCGCGAACCAGACCCGCAGGCGCGTGAGCAGGTCGAGGTCGGGTCGGCGCCCCGGGACCGTCGCCTGGGTGACGAGCAGGATCAGGTCCGCGTCGCGCGACGCTTCCACCGCGGCGGCGAAATCCGCATCGCTGGGGCCGTCCTGTCCGTACCCGCTGGTGTCGAGGATGCTCACCGGCTGCCCGCCGGGGAGGGTGTAATCGTAGCGCACGCCGGCGGTGACCGGTAAGCGGTCCACGGTCGCCGCGGCGCGGCCCAGGAGCGCGTTCACGAGGCTCGACTTGCCCGCCTTCACCGATCCGAGGACCCCGATCGTGATGGCCTTCGGCCCGGCGGCCGTGTTCGCCGCGGCGGCGACCGTTGCCTCGCCGATCTGCGCGGTGGAGACCGCCGGGCGCGCGGCCGGATCGTCGGCGGGCGGCGCCTGGTGCTGCGCCATCAGCTCGCGGTACCGTTTCACGCCCACCCGGAGCCGCCCGCTGTTGAGTTCGATCAGGTAGCGCCCCAGGTGGTGGATGAACGCCGTGTGGAACCACAGGATCACGTTGTTCTGGAGCTTGTCCAGCATCGTCCCCAGGGCCGCTTTCGACGCGAGGTAGCGGATCGCCGTTTGGAACGGGTCGATGAGCGCCGCCCCGGCCCAGTAGATGTTCTGCCCCATCTTGTAGTACTCGACCGCTTTGCGCGCGCGCTTCATGTCGCGGATGCGGAGCATGTGCGAACCCGGGACGTACTTCTGCACGAGGTCGTCGAGGTCCGCGGACGCGAGCTCGATGCACGCGAGCACCTCGGGGAGCGTGAGGTGCTCGAACGGGTCGGCCGCTCCGGGGTTGTAGAGCTCGGCCACCTGTTTCGCGAGGTCCAGGGCGAGGTCGCTGTAGTGCTTCGGGTCTTCGAGCTGCTTGGACGTGACGGTCTCGAACGAAGCCGCCTTGGCGGTCACCACCTTCCACGCGGTCTGATCGCGCGCGGTCCAGTACCCCGGCTTGTCGTCGGTCGGGGGGAGGCTGCTGCGCCGGGTCCAGCGCCACGCGAGGTAGTACGCGAGGGCGATGCACAGCACCATCGGCCACCACGTCCACACCACCCAGCCGGTGGCCCAGAGGTGATAGCCGCCGGCGCCCATGAGGAACGCGAACGGGGCCGCGAACAGCACGGCCAGGAGCACGAAGCGGAACCGGGTCATGGAGCAGCCCCTGCGCCCGAAACGGGAGGGTCCGAAACCGGAGACGGGCCTTCCGCCCTCTCCTTTTTTAGGAGGGCCGCCTGTTTAGGAGGGCCGGGGGGGAGCGGTTTCCTTCTCGCCCTTCTGGTGCCCGGCCTTCCACTGCTGTTCCGCCTGCGCGTAGTGCTCGTGGTAGAACTTTCGCAGCGCGTCGGGGGTGGGAACGTGCCCCTCACACACCGCCTCGAAGTAGAAGCACAGCGCGCGGCCCAGGGCGTAGGTCGAAGCCGCCGCCACGGTCGCGCCCACCGCCGACCCGACCACCGGGATGAACTTGACCGCCTGCCGGATCAGCTGGCGCGAAACCATTCCGACCCCGATCGCGGCGGCGAGCTCGCGGAGCCGCTCGGGGGTCATCGGCTGGCCGTAAATCTGCCCGATGTGGTGGGCCATGCGCGCCTGGATACCGGGCAGCAGCACCATGTCCGCGAACGGGACCGGCACCGCGCCCGCGGTTCCGGCCAGCGACGTGTACCCGAGGATGATGGGCTCCGCGTGCCGCTGGTGGACGCCCTTGAGCGCGTCGGTCGCCTCTCTCAGCCGGAGCAGGGTCTGCCGGTACGCCGCGGGGAGCACCTTCAGCAGCACCTGTTTCAGTTGCTCGCCCCCGTAGTGGGGCTCGCTGAAGCCGTCTTCGGGTTTCGTGAGGTCCAGGGGCACACACGCATCGAACAGCCCGGCGAACGCGCGCCGGTGCTCGCCGATGCAGTCGCGCAGGTGCTCCGGGACGTCATCGGGGAGGGGCGCGTTCGGATCGGCGGCCGTGGCGCCGAACGGGTACGGGAGCGGGTGCGGCTGCCGCGGGATCGCTTCGTGCAGGCACGTTACGGCCAGGATCACCGGGCGCGACGTGCTCGCCGCGCGGATGCGCTCGAGCGCGTGGCGCACGTTCCCCTGTCCGAAATCGGTTGCCTTCGCGGTCACGATCACGACGTGCGCCTGCGCGTCGAACTGGGCGATGTCCTCGGCGGGCTCGTAGCCGGGTTCGTCGACCCCCCGGGTGTCGAGGAACGTGAGGAGCGGGGCATCGGGCGTGGGGAACTGGTACAGGCGCGAAGTTTTGGTACACGGGCGAAAGCCGGACCCGATCGCGGCGTCTTCGGCCCCGGTCAGGAACCGCACCAGGGACGTTTTGCCCGATTGCGTTTTCCCGAGGAGCCAAAAGACCGGGGCGGGCGTCTTCCCGCGCACCGCGTTCAGTGTCTCTTCCAGGTCCGGCGGCGGGCTGGTGTCGCCGGTCACCGTTCGTTTCAGGGCTTCCCAGAACCGGCTCATTCGTACCTCCGCTCCCACCTCCGGGCCTCTACACCTGACACGCGCCCCCGGCGATCTCGCTCTTGATCCCCGTGCGGGCGCACGCTATCAGGGCGGGGACATCTTACCCGGAGTCGCAGTGGTGTACGTTTCATGGAGAGCGGGGCCAGGAACTTAAAGCTGTTCGCGGTCGAGTCTTCGGACCCGTCCGAACCCCACACACCGCTCCCGATGGCGGTGGCGCCCGCGCCCGCGCTTCCGGACCCACACGTTGCAGCGACCCGTGAACTGATCCGGCCGCCCTCGGTGCGCCCCTCCCGGCGCGACTACGAACCGTATTCCGCGGCCTGGTTCGAAGAACTAGAGCAAAAACGATACCAGCGCCACGGGCAGTGGCTCAACCGGTCCCTGGAGTTCGGGCGGCACCCGGGCGAATCGCTCCTCGTCCTCGGTTGCGGGCTCGGGATCGATGCGATCCACTACGCTCGCACAGGGACCAATGTTACGATTGTAACCGGGCCGAGCGAGTGCCCCGACCTGATCCGCGAGAACTTCGCGCGCAACGGGCAGCCGGCCGAGTTCGTGCCCCTGAGCGGGCCGCGGCTGCCGTTCGCCGACGGCGCCTTCGACGTCGTCTCGTGGAACGCGCTGTACGAGGCGACCGGGCCGGACCCGTTCCGCGTCGCCGAACTGTTCCGCGTGCTGAAACCGGGCGGAAAGCTGATCGGGCTGTTCCCAGCTTATTACGATGCCGCGTTCTGGCAAAACGTGCTCCTGCCGCTCCAGCGCCTCTACTGGCGCCACCCGCCCGACCCGGCGACCGCTCCGAAAACGACCGCGCGCGAGCTGCGCCGCGCGTTCGGGCGGTTCGGCGAGCACCACATCTCGAAGCGGCACCTGCGGCGCGGCGAGTTGCCGCACGTGTGGCGCCTGCTGCCGCTGGTGCTCCTCGAACGGCTCGTCGGCCGCGTGCTGGTGCTGAAGGCGAAAAAGCCGATCCTCGTCGCGCGGCTTCAGGTGGCTCAAGTGGACGCGGGGCGCCTGGCGGCCTGACGCCAAAGTGATGTCAGTAGTTTCAAGTGCTCCGTGCGGGCTCCGTTCCGCGTGCCCTTCGGACCTCGGTGCTTGCTCACCGTCTGTTCGGCTCACGGATAACTGACCACGACCACTTGAAACTACCGGGATCGCCTCCGGTGGCCCCTGAACCGAGACGCGCTACAGCTTCCGCCGGCGCGCCTTGTTTTTCTTCTTCCGGGTGACCGGCTGCTTCCGCGCCCACTTGATGAACCCGGTCAACTCGGGGGCC
>DASWYH010001331.1:0-2239 GCA_036405095.1 Gemmata sp.
CGCCCCCGAGAACGGAGGTGGGGCGCGGGTACTGGCGACCGGCCCGCAGCACCCGGTAGCGGGCGCGCACGGCGGCCATCGCGGCGATCCGTCGGTAGGTCGGGAACTGCGGGTCGAAGCAGTGCCGGCCCGCGGTGCCGAATGGCCCGAACCCGGGTTCGTTGGCGTCTTCCGCTCCCAACCCCGCGCGCCCGGATTTGAGTGGGTGCTGCGGACCGAACATCGCTTCGCGCAGGTAGCGGTCCGACTTCGTCCAATCGGGCAAGAACGGACGCGCTCCGGGTTCGGGACCGGCTAGCGCCTGTTCGGTCCCGTAATAGATGCATGGGATGCCGAGCGTGAACAGTTGAAGGGCCACCCCGGCCGCCACCTGGTGATCCGAGGAGGCGTCTGCGGAGAACCGGACCTTGTCACCGGACACGTGGTCGTGGTCGTCCAGAATCGAGACGTGGCGCCCGCCGAGGTTACGGTGTGAGCCCAGGGCCGCCCCCATCTCGAACGCCTTAAAGAACTCGGTCGGGCCGATCAGGCCCTTCGCCACGCCCCGGAGGGTGCCCCGCATCTCGCCGATGTCGAGCGCCGCGTTCAGGTTCATGCCGAGTACATCAAGGTATCGCTTCTCGGCGAAGTCGCCCCCCGCGACCTCGCCGACCAGGAAGAAATCCAGTTTGCCGAGCCGCCCGGCGAACTCCTTGATGCCCCCGCAGAAGTTCCGCCCCTGCTCGAACGATACGTGCTTGAGGGTGTCAATCCGGAACCCGTCGCAGTCGGTGAGCGCGATCCAGTACGCATAACACCGGATCAGCAGGTTCAGTGCGTTCGGATCAGCGACGCCCGGGCCGGGCGGGTCGAAGTTGAAGTCGCGCAGGTTCTCGAAGTCGGTCCTCTTGTGCTCGGCGTGGGCGTCGCCGAGGTCACCGGCGTCGAGTTTGCCGGACCCGGCACGGGTATAGCACTCGCGGTTCTGTAACTCGGCGGGCCACACCCCGTCATCCGGACCGGGCACATCGTCGCGGAGCGCGCCGCCGCGGTCGATCCAGGCCGTGTCCGGGTAAAATTCGGCCCAGTACCGGTACTCGGGCTGGCTCTGCCGCTGCCCGTTGACGCGGTAGTCGAAGTTCGAGCCCGAGTGGTTGAAGATCACATCGAGAATGACGCGCAGCCCCTTCGCGTGCGCGGCCGCGACCAGATCGACGAGATCCTGTCTCGTGCCGAACCGCGGATCAACATCCAGAAAGTCCTGAATGCCGTACCCGTGGTACGTGTCCAGGTGGCCGCGCTGTTTGAAAACCGGGCCGACCCAGAGGGCGGTGGCCCCGAGTTGCTTCACGTAGTCGAGCTTCAACGTGATGCCCTTGATCGTGCCGCCCTGGTAGCGGTTCGCCCCGGATTCGGCCCACCGGTCCCAGCGCCACGTGGTCGCGCCGGCGGGTGCCGGCCGGGCGGCGGTGAGGTCGGCTCGGTCGAGGAGCGTGGATGTGGTTTCCGCGCCGTCGCTGAACCGATCGGGGAGCAAGAAGTAGAGCACCTCGTCGCGCCAGTCAGCGGGCGACGGGTGTGCGCCGCCGGATGGCACCCGGGGGACGCTCCGAACCGTATCCGGACGCGGGTGGGCGAGCAGATCATCCCGGACCGACATGGGAACCTCGTGGTGGAATTCGGGGGCGTTTGGGGGCTCTCAACCTGGTCGGCCGCCCTGGCGGCGCGCGGTTGCAGGGTCGTTGCGGTCCGTGCGCCAGGCGGGGTGGTGGAAGTGGATCACGAAATCACCGTTGTACGACGCGACCGCTTCGGTGAAGGTGAGCCGGCCGATGGGTTTCCAGTTGCTGATGATGCGCCGTTGGTAGATCGCCGGGCCGGTCGTGTAGCCCGTGTCGGACACCTCAATGTCGAACACCAGTTGGCGCTGTGGGACGGGGTTCCCGGCGTCGTAAATCTGGGCCAGCACCTCGTCCCGGAAGTCGATCCGGTCGCCCGGAATGCGGGGCTGCTGTGGGCTCACCAGGAGCCTCATGAACTCCGGCGCGCGGGTCGGCTCGTGGTCCGGCTTGCCGAGTTCCGCGATCTCGTGTAACTGGCGGAACGTCGCGTTCGTGTCCGCGCGGTCGAACACGAGTTTGGTAACGGTCAACATCGCCAGTACGACCAACCCGCGGCGCCACGCGGTTGTGTTGGGGGCGTTGCGCAGATCCGCGTCGTTGATGTATGCGGCCCCGGGACCGCCGAAGTTCTCCTGGGT
>DASWYH010001332.1:0-1788 GCA_036405095.1 Gemmata sp.
GCTCGGGGCCCCGGGCTCGCTGTCGCCGGTGAGGCTGTCGTGGGCCTTGAGGTAGTCGGTGACCTTTTTGCCCGCGTCCTTGGCGGACAGGTCGCCGGCCTTGTAGCTCTCGGCGATGGCCTGGATCGCGGCCATGAACCCGGTCCACAGCGCGTCGTCGGGGTCCGTCCCGGTCGCGGGCGCGTCCACCGGCGCGTCCATGCTCGGCGCCATGGCGTCGTCCTCGAGCAGCCGGTCGGCCCACTTGCGCCGGTTCTTGCTGAGCTTCGGGCGGCGCTCGTCGAGCATCTCGCGGAGGTTCGTGCCCACGGTTTCCGACTCCCAGAGGTTGCGATTCGTGGCCGGCTTGCAGACCAGATCAACGGACCGGACGGTAGCGAGGCTCTCAATTACCAGACGCTTGGAAGCCGCGTCGAACCGCTCGCTCCCGGCGCTGGCGTCGTGCGACAGTCCGAACCGCCCCAGAGCGCGCTCCACGTCTTCGAGCAGGCGGGGCGTGATCGGGTGCGTGTCGAAGTAGTGCAGGTCGGCGCGGACGCACTCGCGGTCGCCGGTGCCTTCGAGCCGCACGTTGCGGAGCGCGCCGATCACGTACTCGACGCCCCGGTGCGTGCGCCGCTGCTGGAGGCCTGCGGTCTTGCCCCCGAGCGTGTCGTGATCGGCGAGAACATCGACGTCCTCGTACAAGGGCAGCGCCGCACGCATGCACGCCGGGGTGTACTCGGTGCCGTTTTCGGCCTTCGCGAGCCCGTGGCGGTTGCGAGAGAACCGCCCGAGCACGCGCACGCCCTCAATTACCCGGCGCTCACGGTCGACCGTGAGCGGCGCGCCGGACGGGGCCGCCGCGCTCCACTCCAGGAGCGCGCGGCCGGGACGGGCGGGCGGTTTGGGTTTCGTGCGCGGGGCCATGAGGTGAATATGGCCGCGGTCGGAGGTGCGGTGCAAACGGGACCGCTACCGGTCGCGGCGGAACCGGTCGAAGGCGCCGGCCAGCTCGAGCGCCGCGAGGAACCCGGCGGCGCAGGGCCAGAGGAGCGGGATCAGGTCAGGCACCGAAGTCTCCCGTGAGAGGTTCCCGGCGCACCGGTGGCGTGAGGGGCGGGCCGTCCGCGTAGGGGTAGCCCGCACCCGGGCACCGCAGCCCGTACTGCCATGCGTCCCAGCGCTGTTGCGCGTACTGGCACCGATCGCACAGCGGCGGGTCGGTACCGGGGCCGGGGTCGGCAGGGACGGTGCCGTCCGGGGACCGCACGAGCGTGGTCCACACGGCGCCGATGTGGCCGCAGCACACGCACGAGCCGTCCGGGGTCATCTTCCGCATGGGCGGCCCTCCGGGTGAGGGGCCGGCCCACTGAAGAGCCGGCCCGGGGTGATTGGGTCAGGCCACTTTCAGCGGCGGCACCTCGGGCTCTTCGGCGACCGTGGCCGTTAGTACCGCCGGTCGCGGCTTCGGCACGTTCACCATCACCTTGACCATCCGGCACGCTTCGCCTTCTGGGGCTTGCATGTCCGCGGGGTCCGTTGAGACCTCGTAACTGCCGTCTTCCCGCACCATCACCCACACCTCGCACGCCACCAGTTCCGCCGCGTTCGTCGTGCTCATAGATGCTCCGGTTCGGGTTAAAGAGGGCCGGTCGCGTTGGCCGGCCCCGTGTGTCATCAGCCGTCCAGATCCGCGAGCAGGTCATTCAGCCGGGACTCTTCCCGCTCGCGGGCCTCCCACTGGCGGAGCTGGTCCGGGGTGGCACGTTCACGCCACCCGTAGGGCTTGGCCGCGAACCACGTTTG
>DASWYH010001333.1:0-5718 GCA_036405095.1 Gemmata sp.
TCGCTCTCGCCGCTCGGAGTTTGCCGTACATGGCCGATCTGGAAGCCATCACCCGTATTGAGACGCCGGTGACGACCGCGTCCGGTGTCTCCACGCTCACCGAGCCGGGCATCTACAGTTGGCGCCACACGCTCCCGGAGAACAAGGGCGTGTGGCTCGGGAGCGGCGATGCGCAGTACTGCGACTGGTCCGTGCCCGAAGACAAGATGATCTCGCGCCGGCACGCGCTGCTCAACTGGGACGGGGCCGTCCTGACCGTCACCGAGCGGCCCATCACCCCGGAGTACCCCAAGGAGCCGACGAACCGCATCCTGTTCCAGAGCCAGGCGGTGCGCCGGTGCGAGGTGCGCCCGGGTCAATCGTTCCTCATCGGCAAGACCGCGTTCACCCTGAAGCCCGACGACGCGCCCGTTCCGGACGCCAGCGTGGACGCCACAGCGGTGCAGCACAGCGAGGAGCGGAGCCGGGACGAGTTGAAGCGGCTCCCGTTCACCGATCCGCACCTCCTGCTCGGCGCGCTGGAACAACTGCCCGCGTACCTCCGCGGGGTGACCAGCGAGGCCGCGCTGTTCAAGCAGATGCTGAAGGTGGCGGTCGCGGCCATGCCGAAGGCCGATGCGGCGGCGATCGTGCGCGTGCCCCCGGACTGCCCGGTCGGCGACCTGCGGGTCACGGTCGTTGAGCAGAACGTGAGGGAGCTGCGCGCGGACGGGCCGGCGCAGTTCGTCCCGTCCCGGAAACTGGTGCGCCGGGTGGTGTGCGACCAGCAAAAGAGCTGCCTGCACGTGTGGTCCGCGGAGCCGTCCGAGTTCACATTCATGGGCACGGACCACGGCCCCACATTATCCGGCGCGCACCAGCAGGGCGGCACCCCGTGGGCCATCTGCACCCCGTTCCGCGACGGGTCGCAACACGTGCTCTACGTGAGCGGCCGGCTCCAACCGATCGCCCCCCTCGACCCCCGGCCCGACTCGGCGCACCTCACCGAGTACCAGAAGTTCATCGAGATCCTGGTGGGGCTGATCGAAGCGACCCGCCGCACGCTGCTCCTCGCGCACCAGGTCGCGGTGGCCCGCGAGGCGTGGCCGCGGAACCTGCGCGGCCACCTCGAAGAGCCCGAGAAGCTCGAAGCGCTGTTGCGGGTGCCGCAGGAAAAAGAGGTGACCGTGCTGTTCTGCGACCTGCGCGGGTACAGCGCGCGGGCCGAGGAGAACGGCGCGAACCTGTCCGGGGCGTGGGCCGAGGTGCAGAAGGCGCTGGACGTGATGAGCAGCGCGGTGACCGACGCGGGCGGGATCGTGGCCGGGTTCCGCGGGGACGCGGTGCTCGGGTTCTGGGGCTGGCCCGAGGGGCAACCGGACCAGATCGAGCGCGCCACCCGGGCGGCGCTCCGGATTTACGAGAAGCTGTCCGGCCCGATGATCGACCGGCGCTGCGGGCTGGGGCTGACCCACGGCCGCGCGCTCGCGGGGCGGCTCGGGGCGCACGACCTCGCGGTGGTGGACCTGTACGGGCCGGTTGTGAACCTCGCGTTCCGCCTGGAGGAGATGACGAAAGCGTACGGGGTCGGGATCGTCATCGCCGACGAACTGGCGGCGAAGCTCCGGACCGCGCCGGCGCCGGCTGAGTGGCGGCTCCGCGCGCTCGGTACGGTGCGCCCGCGGGGGATGAAGGCCCCGCTGAGGGCGTTCGAGCTGTCCCCGGCGCGTCCGGTGGCCGGGTCGAACTCGTGGGTGCTGGGGCACACGTTCGCGGGCAACTTGCCGTTCTGGAACGAGGCCGTGGAGAAGTTCACGAGCGGGGCCTGGGACGAAGCGAAGCGGTTGTTCGACGACCTGTTCGGCTTCGACCCGGCCGCGCGGTGCTTCGTGCGGTTCATGGCGCGCACGAGCAGCGTGCCGCCGAAGGGCTGGGACGGTTCGTTTACACCGCGCCCGGAAGAGTGACCGCAGCGCGTTCGCTTGCGCGGTGCCGCGAGTCACGCACACATTACCGGCGGGTTTTGCGGCGTTCGCTGCCCTATTGTCGCGGGAGCCCGGGGTTGATCGGGGCCGGGCCGCCGAGCACCGGGCCGCCGCGCCGGGCTTCGCCCGCCGGGTCTTCCTGGCTCGCGAGTTCACGGGGCAGCGGAAAATCCGGGTCCGGCGCAAAGTACTGGGGGAAGTGCTCCAAGTACCGCCCGCTGGGCAGGGTCATCCCGCCCATGACCGTTTGGCACCCACTCGAACAGGTCAGGGTCAGGCCGAGCAAGGCCGCGACGCTCGCCAGCCAACGCCGATTGGTTCGCATCTGAATCCCCGCTCCCAATTGTGTTCCGGTTGCGCCCCGGGCACCGAGCCGCGCCACCTGCGCAGCCGCTGCATCCGTGAATGCTGCATGTATCGGCCCGTCCGGTAACGCGGCTTCAGCCTAATTTTCCGACCGGAGCGGTTCGGTTGCGCGCGCGGTCGCCCCGGGCCATCTGTTGACCCGGTTCGCCTTCCGCCCTAGCATGGCACCCTGGCCTCACCTCGCCCTCACGCCGGACCGACGGATGTTAGGCACACGGAACCGTAGCCGCCCCCTGCCTCTGGAACTGCGGTGGGACGCCCGGAGCCCGCTCCCGGCTCGTTGGGTGCTGCCGGAAGGCGCGCGCCCGCCGGCCCAGAAGCGCGTCGGGGCCGCGCTCGATTTCACGGCCCGGATGCGGGAGCTGTGCGCGGACGTGGCCGCGCGGTGCGAGGCGCTGCGCCACGTCCACATGCCGCGGGTGCTGGTCTCCTTCACCCCGAGCCGCAACCGGAGCCGGTACGGGCTCCAGGCCCGGGTCACGCCGCTCCGGTTCCGCGACGGCACGCTGACGCGCTCGCACGGTCCCACCGATTACCAGGTGCAGCGGTTCTTCGTGAACGGGCGCGAGATGCTGTACGTCCTCACGTTCTGCCTGCCGCGGTTCATCGACCAGACGTTCCGCGAGAAGCTGATAACCGTGTTCCACGAGCTGTACCACATGGCCCCGAGCTTCAACGGCGATCTGCGGCGCCACCCGGGCCGGTACACGGTGCACTCGCACTCGAAGGAGCTGTACGATTCGCGGATGGCGGAACTGGTGGACGATTACCTGGCGGACCACCCGGACCCGGAGACGTTTGCGTTCCTGCGGTCCGGTTACCGCGACCTGTGGGACGCACACGGCGGGATCTTCGGTGCCGTGGTCCCGCGCCCGAAGCTGTTGCCCATTGGCGTGGCCTCGCGCCAAGCTGCGGCACGGAACCGGGCCGAGCCGGACTGAACCGCGCACAGGTGAGAATGCTGGTGCGGCGAAGCCAAAGCGGCTGCCGGCCAGATACGGGATTACCGCGTTTTAGGCATGGGCGCGAAAATAATCGCCCGGCCCTCGTCGGTCGGGCTGTGCCCGACCGACGAGGGCCGGGCGCCTTTCTTCCAGCCGATGCCTTAAACGAGCGCCACATCGGCACCGGGTCTCAGACCTTGACGCCCTGGCCGAACCGCTCCTTCAAAGCCCGGATCGCCTTTTCGCTGAGCTGGTTGTCGCTCACGTTGAGCGCTGTTAGCTTCGCGGTTGCGGGCAGCTTTGCCAGCGCGGCGGCGCCGCCTTCACCGATCCGGTTATTGGAAAGGTCGAGAGCCGTGAGTTGCCGCAGGAGCGGCGCGGCCCGCAGGGCACTTGCCGCACCCGGGCGGATGTTGTTGTTCGAGAGACGCAGGTCGGTCAGAACCGGGAAATGGGCGGACGCGAGTGCCGCGAGTCCTTCGGTGCCGAGATCGGTTTCGGTGAGGTTCAGTTCGGCGAGGTGGGTGAAGCGGCTGGCGCCGGCGAGCACCCGCGCGCCTGCCGCCCCGAGCGGGTTCCCGGACAGGTCGAGCGCCACCAGCCGGGCGAGCGGTTCGGACGCGATCAGGGCGCGGGCCATGTCCGCATCGATGCGGTCCAGGGCGACGCTCAGCCGCGTCAGCCCGCTTGCGTGTTTCGACTTGAACAGGTCGCGCAGCTCCACACCGATCGGGCACCGGCCGCAGGTGCACATTTGCCCGAGGTCGACCGACGCGAGCCGGGCCAGGAACGGGCACTCGGCCAGCTTCGTGACCTCACTCTGCGCGTGCGGGAACCGGACCGTGCGCAGGAGCGGCGCGTGCCGGAAGATGAGTTCCGCGTGTTTGACGAAGTGCGTGGGCGAGATCGAGCACCCATCGATGAACCCCCGCCGGAACGTCCAGTTCTCGCCCAACCCGGCCGCGCGGAGTGGCGCGGTCCAGGGCTTGGTGTGTGTTTTGAGGAGCGCCTTTGTCTCTTTCTCGGCGGCCTTTCGGGCGCGGTCGCCCGGGGGCAGGTGCTCCAGCCGGCACTGCGCGCGGATCAGCGCGGCGCGGGCGGTGTCGTCACCTTGCGCGCGCTCGTCAAGCCAGTCGGCGAACACGAGCCGGGGCGTGTCGTCGTCTGGGGCGTGGAGGATGGCGGCGAGGAACGCCGGCTCGTCGGTGCTGGTCATGTGGTGTCCCTAGTCGAGCGGGGGCCACTGGCTGGCCATCCCCTCGCGCTCGATGTCGCGCACCTGGTCCTCGGTGACCTCGAACTTGCCGGCCACCGCGGTGCGCGAGGCCGCGACCCCGGCCCCGCCGTCCTGCGCCTCGACGAGCGCCTTGAAAATGGCCCGGCGCTGGTCGACCGTAAGTGGCCCGGGTTGTTCGTCGCGCATCTCGGACCTCGTGGTTCCGTGGATCAATACAACAGCTTTTACCATACTATGACCCGTTCCGGACCGGGCGCGAAAATCGCGTGACGATCGGAACTCATTTCGTCCGGTCGCCGTTACATGCCGTTGCGAGAGCTGTTGGTGCCGATTTCGGACGCGCCCCCGCCGGCCGAGGTGCGGAAGTTCCTGCGCGACGCGGAGCGCCGGATCGACCGCTTCCAGCTCGCGTGCCGAGTGCCGGCGTTCGTGCCGTGCGACTACGAAACCGCGTACAAGGTGCTCCGGGCGCTGTCCGAAGGGGACTTCACACGAGGGCGCCGGTTCTGCGAGTGGGGGTGCGGGTTCGGGGTGGTCGCCGCGCTTGCCGCGATGCTCGACTTCGATTCCTGTGGGATCGAGATCGAAGGGCCGCTGGTGGACGAGGGCCGGCAACTAGCCGAGGACTACGACGTGCCCGTGGAACTGGTTCACGGGAGCTTCGTGCCCCCGGGCGCGGAGGACCGGGTTCACAACGGCGGGGCTTATTCGTGGCTCGCAACGGAGGGCGACCAGGCTTACGAAGAGCTGGGCCTGGACATCGACGATATGGACATCATTTTCGCGTACCCGTGGCCCGACGAGGAGGCGGTGGTGTGCGACCTGTTCGAGCACTTCGCCGGGCCTGGGGCGGTGCTGGCGACTTACCACGGGAGCGCGGACTTTCGGCTCAAACGCAAGGTCCGCGACCGGCGCGCCGGGGCGAAGCGGAAGCGGAGGCGCGACTGACGGCGGCTCTCTTTTTTGAGGGCGTGTCTGGGCGCTCGGTCTTGATTCCACCCAGAAGGGCCGGTATTGGCCGAATCGAAGCGAACGAGTCCACGACCGGGTGACACGGATGTTGCCAGCGGGGACCGCAACCGGTCGTCTTCGTGGGGGGCGGGATCATGGCGCAAGGAACGCGCGGTCGTTGGGTGCGAATCGCGACAACCGGCCTCGGGGTGCTGGTCTGTTCGACGCTCGTCGGGTGCATGAACACCGACAAAGA
>DASWYH010001334.1:0-2164 GCA_036405095.1 Gemmata sp.
TCCTGTCGGGGGGGGCCCGGGATCGGCCGGCGCGCGCCGGCCCCCGGGAGCCCCTTCAGCCACAACTGCGCCGGCGCGCTGGGGCCGGTCAGCACCTCTTCCGCCGGGCCGCGCGGCGGGGCCGCGCGGCCCATCACGATCACCTCGTCGCGGGCGAACTCCGAGCTGTACTCCGCGAGGCGCCATGACTGGTCGAGCCGGCGGAGCGACGCGTTCCGTGCCACCACGCCCTCGTCGTTCCGCAGCGAGCTTTCGTGGAACAGGGTGCCCGTCAGCGGGAGCGCGCCGGTGAACACGGTCTGCTGCTGCTGCTGGCGCTGCACGTTCTTCTGCCCCGGGCGCTCCGCGTACGACTGCACCCGCGAGAGCAGCGGTTCCAACTCACCGTTCGACCGGAGCCATTCCGGTGCGCCGATACCCTGAACGAACACCAGCCGCACCGCGGACCCACGAACAATGACGCCCCCCGGAATCGGGTACGCGCGCCCCGCGTAGAACGCAACGCAATCCGTCATCTCCGGCACCGGGAGGTCATGCTTGAACGTACCGATGACTTGCGTGCGGTCGCCGGGGGGGTGCATCAGGTGCGCGGTGACGTGTGGGGTTCCGCCGCTTTCGGCGTCCAACCGGGCCGACCAGTTCGCGGAGAACGCCTTCGTGGACCACACCTGAATCGGGACGCCCTCCAGCCCCTCCGCGGTCTGCGAGTAGCGCCGCCGGGTGAGGCCCGCGCGCCCGGCCCGCGGGGCGCCGACGGCGGCCACCACCGTGCCCTCGGGGCGCTCGTCCGCGGCCCACCCGGCGCCGGGGGTCACCCCGACCGAGTAGGAATCAATGCGCGGGCTGAACACCGTGAACCACGTCGTCCCGTAAACGCGGTTCGTGGCGGGGTCCACGTCGACAACGTCGAGCTTGTTCACCTTCAGGTCGCGGCCCTTGAGCGCGAACGCGGAGTAGTACGCCAGCGCGCTCACCGCGAGCACGATGATCGGGAACGTGATCCAGGTGAGTTCGAGCCGCCCGAAGAGCCGCTTGAGCACGTAGTACTCGATCGGCCCGACGAGCAGGATGTACAGCACGATGAGCAGCGCCACCCAGCCGAACGAGACCACCGGCACGTCGTCGAACTTGTCGTTGTGGACCCGCACCGCAACGGCCGCCTCGTCCTCATCTTCCGTCATGCTGCCCGGCGCGCGGGGCTTGCCATCGCCACCGCTGGAGGCGCGGTTCGCGCCGGCGTCGCGCAGCACGAAGTCCCAGTAATCCGGGCGCGCGGCGAGGTCCGCGAGCTGCGGGCCATCGAGGTCGAACCCGATGAGGGTGACCCGCCCGAGGCCCAGCGGGGCCTGGACCGCCACGGCGGGGCGCTCCTCGCCCGCTTGCGGCGGCGGGCTCAGCACGCGGGCCGGGCGCCCGGGGCGCGGCACCAGGTTAGCAACCGCGAACCGGGCGCCCCGCCCGCCGAGCGCCCCGCTCGCCGGGTTCTTCTCACCCACCGGCCACACCAGGGAGAGCGTGCCCACCTCGCGCGCGGGGGCGCCGGCGCTAACCCGGTACGGGAGCAGCGGCTCCAGCGCGGGGAGGTCCCGCGCGAGTGCCGCGTGGGTGCCGATCGAGGTCACGATCCGCCCGCCGCGGCGCACCCACTCGATCAGCGCCTCGCGCTTCTGCTTGTTTTGTTCGGTCGCGTCGGCGCCGAAGAGCTGCTTCAGGAACTCGGGCGCGGTGCCGGTGTTGAGCAGGACGAGGTCGGCGCCGGCGTACCCGTACCAGCGGTCGGGGAGCTGCCCGATGTCCGCGATGTGCGCCAGTTCGACGCGCCCGCCCCGGAGCGCGCCGGCATCCGCGCTGCCCGCGGGCTTGGGGAGTTCGAACCCGGACGGCGCGCCCCCCAGTGCCAGAACCACGTACTGGAGCGCTTCGCGCACCCGCGGGCGCACGCGAAACGGCTCCGACAGCGCGGCCCCGCTCCGGGTGCGTACCCGAACGGCGACCTCACTCGTGAGACCGTTCGGGCGCACGTAGCCGATCGCGGTGCGGTCGGTCGCCAGGTCCACCGGGACCGCGAACGTGGTCGTCACCTCGTCGGGGTCGGCGGCCTCGATCACCACTTCCGCCGGGCCGGTGGCCCCGCTCTCGACATCGAAGTGAACGTAAACCGGTG
>DASWYH010001335.1:0-12926 GCA_036405095.1 Gemmata sp.
GGCCGAGGCCGCGGCCGAGGCGAACTCGGTCCGGGCGGCCGGGGACCTCGCGGCGACGAACCTCCGGTACTGCCACATCCGCGCCCCGTTCAACGGCCGACTCAGCAAGCGGTTCGTGGACGAGGACAACCTCATCAAGGCCGACGAAACGGCCCTAACGACGATCGTGCAGCTCGATTACGTGTACGCCACCTTCGACGTGGACGAGCGCACCGTGACGCGGATCCGCAAGCTGATCGACAAGGGCGAGGTGAAGTCCTCGCGGACCCAACCGCTCCAGGTCCGGATCGCCCTGGCCGACGACCCCGAGGGGCAGTTCCCCCTGTCCGGGCAGGTGGTGTTCACGGACAACCAGATCGACGCGGGCACCGGGACGCTCCGCGTGCGCGCCACGATCCTGAACCCCCGGCTGTCGTACGCCCCGTGGTATCTGCTGTCCCCGGGCCAGTTCGTGCGCGTGCGGCTGCCCATCGGTCAGCCGCGCGAGGCGGTGCTGATACCCGAGAAGGCGATCGGGACGGACCAGGGGCAGAAGTTCGTTTATGTGGTCAACGAGAAGAAAGAGGTCGAGCGCCGGAACGTGCGCGTGGGTCAGCAGTACGGCCAGTTGCGCGCGATCGAGAACGGGACGGTCAAGGCCGGCGACCGGCTCATCGTGGACGGGATGCTCCGGGTGCGCCCGGGGGCCGAGGTGAACCCGAAGCCGGCCCCGGAGCAGAAGACCGCCGCCGCGCCCGCGCACCCGCTGCCCGTGGCCCCGCCCCCGCGCGAGAAGAAGAAGTAGCACCAAAGGCAGAAGGCCGGCTCACGCCAAGGCGCGAAGACGCAAAGGAAGTCGGGAGAGAGCCAGAAGAATGAGTTCCTTTAATGACTCTTCTTTGTTTCCTTTGCGTTTTTGCGCCTTGGCGTGAGCCGGCCTTCTGATTTTTCCCTCCGGCCCTTGCCCCTCCCACGCGACGCCGACGCATGATCGCGAAGTTCTTCATCGACCGGCCCATCTTCGCCACGGTGCTGTCGGTGGTCATCTTCCTCGCCGGGCTTCTGGCCGCCGGGGCGCTGCCGGTGTCGCAGTACCCGAAGGTCACCCCGCCCACCATCCAGATCGACTGCAACTACCCCGGCGCCAGCGCGCAGGTGGTGTCCGAGACCATCGCGTCGCCGATCGAGCAGCAGGTGAACGGCGTCGAGGACATGCTGTACATGACCTCGCAGTGTACCAGCGACGGCACGTACACGCTCACGGTCACGTTCAAGAGCGGGACCGACCTGAACATGGCCCAGGTGCGGGTGCAGAACCGGGTGAACCTGGCGTTCCCACAGCTCCCCGAGGTGGTCCGCTCGACCGGCATCACGACGCGCAAGCGGTCGCCCGAGTTGCTCATGACGATCGGCATCACGTCCCCGCCGGAGCCGGGTTCGGACAAGGGGCGGTACGATCAGCTCCACCTCAGCAACTTCGCCGTGCTGAAACTCAAGGAGGAGCTCCAGCGGCTCCCGGGCATCAGCGACGTGACCATCTTCGGCCAGCGCGACTACGCCATGCGCCTGTGGGTCGATCCGGACCGGCTCGCGGCCCGCGACCTCACCGCGGCGGACGTGCTCGCGGCGCTGCGGCAGCAGAACCTGCCGATCGCGGCCGGGCAGGTGGGGCAGCCGCCCACCGGGTCCGGGCAGCCGTACCAGTTCACCCTCGCCGCGCAAGGGCGGCTGGTCGAGGTCGAGCAGTTCGAGCAGGTGGTGGTGAAGGTCGGCCCGCAGGGGCAGTTGGTGAAGGTGAAGGACGTGGCCCGGGTCGAACTCGGCGCCCGCGTCCAGGACGTGGCCAACCGGTTCGACAACAAGGACACGGTCGGGCTGGCGATCTTCATCCTGCCGGAGGCCAACGCGCTCGACACCGCCGAGGCGGTGAAGGCGCACATGGCCAAGATGAGCCCGGACTTCCCCCCCGGCATCACCTACGACATCGGGTACGACACCAGCCCGTTCATCTACCAGTCCATTCTGGAGGTGTTCAAGTCGCTCCGCGACGCGGTGATCCTGGTCGCGATCGTGGTGCTCGTGTTCCTCCAGACGTGGCGCGCCGCGATCATCCCGCTGGCGGCCGTCCCGGTCGCGATCGTGGGCACGTTCGCCGCGATGGCCCTGGCCGGGTTCACGATCAACAACCTGACGCTGTTCGGGCTGGTGCTCGCGGTCGGCATCGTCGTGGACGACGCGATCGTGGTGGTCGAGGCCGTGCAGCACCAGTTGGAGAAGGGGCACGCGCCGCGCGAGGCCACGCTCCGCGCGATGCGGGACGTGTCCGGGCCGATCGTCGCGGTCGGGGTGGTGCTGGCCGCCGTGTTCCTCCCGTGCGCGTTCCTGTCGGGGATCGTGGGGGCGTTCTTCCGCCAGTTCGCGCTGACCATCGCGGTCAGCACGATGATCTCGACGTTCAACTCGCTGACCCTCAGCCCCGCGCTGTGCGCGCTCTTGTTGAAGGGGCCGCGGCCCGCGGGGCACCGCCCCAACTTGGTCGCGCGGGCGCTCGGGCTCGTGCTCCTGCCGCTCGCGCTCCTGGGGCGCGGGTTCAACGCGGCGTTCGCGCTCACCAACGCGTGGTACGTGAAGCTGGTCGGGTTCAGCCTGCGGGTGCCGCTGGTCGTGCTGATCGGGTACGCGGCGATCGTGGGCTCGGGCGTCGCCACGTTCCGCACCCAGCCCACCGGGTTCATCCCGCAGCAGGACAAGGGCTACATGATCTGTAGCGTGCAGCTGCCCGACGCGGCCAGCGCCGAGCGCACGCGGGCGGTCATGTCGAAGGTGAGCCGGATCGCGCTCGGCTACACCGTCGTCGTCCCGGCGACCGAGGAGGAAAAGGACGACCCGGACGTGTTCGCGGCCGAACGAGACGGTCCAGACGGCACCCGGGTGACTGAGTGGAAGCGCAAGGTCCACCCGGTCAAGCACGTGAACGCGGTGGCCGGGAACTCGTTCGTCGTCAGCGCCTACGGGTCGAACTTCGGCTCGATGTTCGTCATCCTCGACGGGTTCGAGAACCGGCGGCACCCTGACCTGAAGGCCGACGCGGTCGCGGCCGGGCTGCGGAAGCGGTTCGGCGCCGAGTGCCCCGAAGCGCAGGTGCAGGTGTTCGGCGCCCCGGCGGTATCGGGGCTGGGGCGCGCCGGCGGGTTCCGCATCATGATCGAGGACCGCGGCGACGTCGGCCCCGCCACGCTCCAGGGGCAGACCGAGGAGTTCATCCGCACCGCGAACCAGCAGGAACAGGTGGTCGGGCTGTTCACCGTGTTCAAGACGAACTCGCCCCAACTGGTGCTCCGGATCAACGTGGACGCGTGCCTGGAGCGCCAGGTCGACATCGGCGACGTGTACGCCGCGCTCCAGGGGACGATGGGCAGCCGGTACGCGAACGACTTCAACCGGTTCGGGCGCACGTGGCAGGTGAACATCCAGGCCGACGACCGGTTCCGCAACCAGATCGAGGACGTGAAGCACCTCAAGGTGCGGAACAAGCAGGGGGAGATGGTGCCGCTGGGTGCGGTGCTGACGGTGACCGAGCAAAGCGGGCCGCTGGTCATCACGCGGTACAACATGTACCCGGCGGCGGCGGTCAACGGGAACGTCGCCCCCGGGACCAGCACCGGCGACGCCATCGGGATGCTGGAGAAGCTCGCCGAGAAGCAGCTGCCCGACAAGATGGCCTACGAGTGGACCGAACTGACGTTCCTGGAGAAGCAGTCGCGCAACACCGGCGGACTGGTGTTCGGGCTGTCGGTGGCGTTCGTGTTCCTGATCCTCGCGGCGCTGTACGAGAGCTGGGCGTTCCCGCTGGCGGTGATCCTGGTGGTGCCCGTGTGCGTGGCGTGCTCGCTGGGGGCCGTGTGGCTCACCGACCCCGGCTCCGTGTACCACCAGGTCGCACAGTGGAACGCGGGGCGCGCGCCCGACTGGATGAAGTTCGGCCCGTGGGCGCTCGACGCCGGGGCGTGGATCGACCGCGTGCCGATCGCCGGGGCCAACAGGGCCGTCACGGGGTCCGGGATCGGGAAACAGGACGTGAACATCTTCACGCAGGTCGGGTTCGTGGTGCTGATCGGCCTGGCGTGCAAGAACGCGATCCTCATCGTGGAGTTCGCGAAGATCGCGCGCGACAAGGGCGCGGACCTGCGGGCGGCCATCCTCGAAGCCTGCGCGCTGCGGTTCCGGCCGATCATGATGACCTCCATCGCCTTCATGCTGGGCGTGGTGCCGCTCGCGATCGCGCGGGGGGCCGGGGCCGAGATGCGGCAGGCGCTGGGCATCGCGGTGCTGGGCGGGATGCTGGGGGTGACCGCGTTCGGGGTGTTCCTGACCCCGGTGTTCTTCGCGCTGGTGGACCGGCTCACGAACCTGCTCGGCGCCCTGAAGGCGCGGTCGCGGGCGCTGCGGCTGGCCCTGCTGGCGCTGAACCTGGGCGCCCAGGTCGCGCTGATTCTGGCGATCGAGTTCGGTTCCGAAGCGCTGCTGTACACGATCGTGACCGGGTTCGCGCTGGTGCTGCTCGGGGCGCTGCTCGGGATGGGGCTGATCGCGACAGGGGACACGGCCGAGGCGCTCGCGCACGCCGGGCGGCGGGTCGGCAGCCCGGTGCGCCGACTCCGGACCGCGGTGCGCAAACTCGGGGACGCGATGCGCCGCATCCGCGCCCGCCGCGGGGCGCGGTAAGAGGGCGCGTGACCCGCGCCGTTGTGTCTGGTGTTGAGGGGCGAGTCTTGCACCCCTCTCCCGCCGTGCGGGTGAGGGGACCGATACGGTTCGCCGCCCGTTTTCCGAACAGTGCCTCCGGACTCCCGGCCCGATATGTTCACACGCTTCTTCATCGACCGACCGATTTTCGCCGCGGTGCTGGCGATCATGACCGTGCTCGCGGGCCTGGTCGGGCTCGACTCGCGGCCCGTGGCCCAGTACCCCGACATCACCCCGCCCACGGTCGAGGTGTACGGCGTCTACCCGGGGGCCAACGCGCGCGACGTGGCCGACACCGTTGCGGCCCCCATCGAGCAGCAGGTGAACGGCGTGGAGGACATGATGTACATGTCGTCCACGTGCGGGAACGACGGCTCGTACACGCTCACCGTCACGTTCAAGCCGGGCGTCGACCTGAACATCGCGCAGGTGCTGGTCCAGAACCGCGTCAACCTCGCGGAGCCGGTGCTCCCGGACATCGTGAAGCGCCGCGGGGTCACGGTGAAGAAGAAGTCACCCAGCCAGTTGATGATCATCAACCTGTTCAACACCGAGCGGGAGCCGACCGACGAGAAGGAGCGCCAGCAGGTGCTGCTCGAGCTGAGCAACTACGCGACCATCCAGTTGCGCGACGAGCTGGCGCGGCTCCCGGGGGTCGGCGACATCACCTACCTGGGGCAGCGTGACTACTCGATGCGCCTGTGGCTGGACCCCGAGAAGATGGCGGTGAAGGGCCTGTCCGCGGCCGACGTGCTGCACGCGGTGGAGCAGCAGAACGCGCAGGTCGCGGCCGGGCAGGTGGGGCAGCCCCCGGCCCCGCGGGGGCAGGCGTTCCAGTACACCATCAACACCCTGGGCCGGCTCACCGACCCGAAACAGTTCGGCGAGATCATCCTGAAGGCCGACGCCGACAGCCGCCCCGTGCGCCTCAAGGACGTGGGCCGGATCGAACTCGGGGCGCTGAGCTACGACCAGTCCTGTACGTTCGACGGCAAGCCGTCGGTGGCGCTGGCGGTGTACCAGCTCCCGGGCACGAACGCGATCGACACCGCGCGCCGGGTGCGCGAGAAAATGGACGAGCTGAAAGGCCGGTTCCCGCAAGGGGTGAAGCACGAGATCGCGTACGACACCACGCCCTTCATCGACGAGTCCATCGCGGAGGTGTTCCACACGCTGCGCGACGCGGTGGTTCTGGTGGCCCTGGTGATGCTCGTGTTCCTCCAGTCGTGGCGCGCGGCGATCATCCCGCTGGCCGCCGTCCCGGTCGCGATCGTGGGCACGTTCGCGGCGATGGCGGTGCTGGGGTACTCGGTGAACAACCTGACGCTGTTCGGGCTGGTGCTCGCGGTCGGGATCGTCGTGGACGACGCGATCGTCGTGGTCGAAGCGGTGCAGCACCACATCGAGCTGGGGCGGGCGCCCCGGGAGGCCACCGTCAAGGCGCTCGACGACGTGTCGGGGCCGGTCATCGCGGTGGGGCTGGTGCTCTCGGCGGTGTTCGTGCCCTGCGTCTTCATCTCGGGCATCGTTGGCGAGTTCTACCGGCAGTTCGCCGTCACGATCGCGGTGAGCACATTGATTTCGGCGTTCAACTCGCTCACCCTCAGCCCGGCCCTGTGCGCGCTGCTGCTCAAGCCGCACACGGACGCGCAGGCCCGCGACCCGCTCCCGCCGGTGGCGTTCCCGCTGCTCGGCGCGGGGCTCGTGTACTTCTTCCTCCACGCGCACCTGAAGCAGTGGTCGGCCGCGCAGCCGGGGCTCGCGGGGGTGCCCGGGTACGTGGTCCCGGTGGGCGCGGCGCTTGTCGGTGGGTGCGCCGGCTGGCTGCTGAGCCGGACCCTGAACCGCGCGCTCGGGCTCCTGTTCGCCGGGTTCAACAGGGGGTTCGACGCGGCGACCGTCGGGTACACGCGGGTGGTCGCCGGGGCGCTCCGCGTCTCGCTCCCGGTGCTCCTCGGCTACGGCGGGCTGCTGTACCTCACGTACCACACGCTCGACACCACGCCCACGGGCTTCATCCCCGCTCAGGACAAGGGCTATTTGCTCGTGAACGTGGTGCTGCCCGACGCGGCTTCGGTCGAGCGCACGGAGCGGGAGGTGCGGAAGCTCGAAGCGGTCGCGCGCCGCACGCCCGGGGTGAAGCACACGGTGAGCGTGTCGGGCAACTCGGTGATGATCGGCACCAACGCGCCGAACTTCGCCACCCTGTACGTGATGCTCGACGACTTCCCGGACCGGCGCGACCCGGCGCGCTCCGCCGACGCGCTCGCCGCGCGGCTCCAGAGCGAGCTGTCCGACGAGGTGCCGGGGGCGAAGCTCACGGTGTTCGGCGCCCCGGCGGTGGACGGGCTCGGCACCACCGGCGGGTTCAAGCTCATCATCGAGGACCGCGGCGACACCGGCCCGGCGGCCATCGAAGAGGCGGCGCGGGCCGTCGTGGACACCGCGAACGGGGACGAGCACCTGCGCGACGCGTTCACCGGGTTCCGGGCCGACACCCCCTGGCTCCGGCTCCACATCGACCGCGACGCGGCCCAGATGAAGGGCGTGGCGGTGGGCGACATCGTGAGCGCGCTCCAGGTGTACTTCGGGTCCCTGTACATCAACGACTTCAACCTGTTCGGGCGCACCTGGCAGGTGAACGTGCAAGCGGACGAGCGGTTCCGGCGCACCGCGGCGGACCTGAAGAAGCTGCACGTGCGGAGCGCCGGGCTGGAGGCCCAGAACCAGATGGCCGCGCAGCAGGCGCGGGACGCCGGGCTCCCGGTGCCGCCGCCCCGCGAGACGATGGTGCCGCTCTCCACGTTCCTCTCGGTCCGCGACGACTCCGGCCCGGTCATGGTGCAGCGGTACAACCTGTACCCGGCGGCGGCGGTCACCGCGAGCCCGGGGCCGGGCGCGAGTTCGGGCCAGGCGCTGGCCGCGCTGGAGCGCAACGCGGGCGCCAACCTGCCGTCCACCATGAAAGCGGAGTGGACCGAACTCGCGCTCCTGCAACTGGCCACCAAGGACACCGCGCTGTGGGCGTTCGTGCTGAGCGTGGTGCTCGTGTTCCTGGTGCTGGCGGCGCAGTACGAGAGCTGGGCGCTGCCGCTGGCGGTGATCCTCGTGGTCCCGATGTGCATCCTGAGCGCCGCGTTCGGGGTGCTGTACGCGCGCCTCGACGTGAACATCTTCACGCAGGTCGGGTTCGTGGTGCTGGTGGGGCTGGCGTGCAAGAACGCGATCCTCATCGTGGAGTTCGCGAAGCAGAGCGCGGACGCCGGCGCGCCCCGCTGGGTAGCCGCGCTCGAAGCCTGCAAGCTGCGGCTGCGGCCGATCGTCATGACCTCGGTCGCGTTCATCATCGGGGTGGTGCCCCTGGTGCTGGCCGAGGGCGCGGGGGCCGAGATGCGGCGCGCGCTGGGCACCGCGGTGTTCGCCGGGATGCTCGGGGTGACCGCGTTCGGGCTGTTCCTGACCCCGGTGTTCTTCGTGGTGCTCCAGCGGCTGAAGGAGGCGTGGGCGGGCCGGCGCGAACCGGCCACCGCGCCCCCGGCGCCGGCGGACGAGCCCCCCGAACATTGAAGCGGACCCGCCCCCGGCGCGGTATCCTGAACGGGAACGAACCGTCCGCTCCCGTGACCATAGTTTCCAGTTGTCAGTAGTCAGTTGTTAGTGGGTTGAGGTACGCCAAGAGACCTCCTTGGGTGTCTGAAGGCCCACGGGCCGCTGTTCACTACGGGTTGGCCACTGAACACCGACTACCGGAAACGATGGGTGAGGCCCACATGACCGCGACCGACCGCGACCACCTGCGCATTCTCGCGATCTGCCACTACATCCTGGGCGGGCTCTCGTTCCTGTTCGGGTTCCTCCCGTTTTTCCACCTCGTCATCGGGATCGTGATCGTCGGCGGGGGCGTGCAACCGGCGCCGGGGAACAACGGCCCGCCGCCGGAACTCATGGGGTGGCTGTTCATCGGGTTCGCGTCGCTGGCGATCGCGTTCTCGTGGGCGCTGGCCGCCGCGCTCGTCACCGCGGGGCGGTGCCTGAGCCAGCGGCGGTCGCGGACGTTCTGTCTGATCGTGGCCGGGGTGTCGTGCCTGAACCAGCCGTTCGGCCTGATCCTGGGGGTGTTCACCATCTTGGTGCTGACGCGCCCGCGGGTCCGCCGGGCGTTCGAGCCCGAGCGGAGCGCTCCCGCCCGCGACGAGCCCGCGGAGTTCGATCGCTACCACCACGAGTAGCGGGCACCGGGGCGTTAGTTTCGCGCGCCCGCCGCGTCAGATCGGGAGCCGCGCCTCATGGCGCGGCTTTCTGCGCGAGGCGACCCGATGGAGGAGTTCCGGCACGAGCCCGGGGTGAAGCCGGTCCCGGGCGAAATCGAACTGGGCCGCGGGGCCGACGGGGTGGTCACCGAGTTGTTTGCTCACCCCGAACTGGTCCTGAAGGAGATGAACCACCCGTTCAAGCTCGGGCGCAACCGCGTGCAGCTCGAACGGCGGGTGCTGCACGCGGTGCTCGACGCAACGAACGGGCGCGGGGCCACGCGCGTGTTCAACTTCGGCACCGACGCGCGCGAGTGCTCGTGGCTGGTCCGCGAGCGCGTCTTCGATGTCGAGCCGCGCGGCACCCAGGCCGACCGCACCCAACTCCTCCACCTCATCTTGCGAATCCACCCGACCGCGGACGTGAACCTCGCGATGCTGCCGGACCCGACCTTCGACAACGTGCGGTGGGGGGTCACCGCCGTCGACCCCGAGCCGCGGTGGGTGCTCATTGATCCGTGACCCGAACCCGCAGGTCTTGTACCCCGCGCCTTGGCGGTCGCGGCTCGTCAGGAAAGGTGCGCCATCAGCGGGCGCATGGAAATGGGCGCCTTGATCGCAAGCTCCGCGCCCCGGCAGTTACGGTCAGGCGCTGGGCGGGAGCAGGGCGGTTGAGTCTCCTCCGAAGCGCAAAGCACGAGGGAGCGGACCTGGTTCGCTCCCGACCGACCGCGGAGGTTCGGCAGTTCCGGGTTCGCGGGCGCGGCGCCCAGCCCCTTCGGTGCCGGCTGGTTCTTGTCCTTCGTGAGGTCTTTCGCGCGCTTCACGAGTTCCAGGAACTGCCTGCGGTGCCTGTTCGGATCGGCGCCGATGCACCCTTGTGCCTCTTCCAGTACCCCGGCGTAGGTCATCGCGCCGCGGAACTTCGAGTCGCGGAGCAGCATCCCGAACGACGCCACCGCCGCGGCGAACCGGAAGTCGTCGCTCAGCTCCTTCGCAACCGCTCCCTTGTGCGGTTGGGCCAGTTCCTTGCTCGTGTCCGCATCGGGGTGTTTGTACCGCATCTTCACCGTCAGCCACTCGTCGCTCGCGTTCGCCGGGAGTTCTTTCTTCTGGTACTTGCTCGCGTCCACCTCCGGCAGATCGATCTTCACGCCCACGGGGACGATCTCGTACAGGACGGTGACCTGGTGCCCGCTGCCCAGGTCGCCCGCGTCTTTGGCGTCGTTCTTGAAGTCCTCGTCCTTGAGCAGCCGGTTCTCGTAGCCCACGAGGCGATACGCGGTCACCTTCGCGGGGTTGAAATCCACCTGGAACTTGACGTCCTTGGCGACGCACACGAGCGCGCCGCCCTGTTCCACGAACACCTTCTTCGCTTCTTCGATCGTGTCGATGTACGCGTGGTGCCCGTTGCCGTGGTTCGCGAGCTCCTTGAGCCGGTCGTCCTTGTAGTTGCCCATCCCGTACCCGAGGATCGTGAGGAACACCTTCGACTTCCGCTGCTCCTCGATCAGCTTGACCAACTCGCCGTTGTCGGTGACGCCGACGTTGAAGTCGCCGTCGGTGCAAAGGATGACCCGGTTCACCCCGCCGTCGATGAACGTGTCGCGGGCGAGTTGGTACGCCTTCTTGATGCCGCCCTCGCCGTTCGTGCTGCCCTCGGATTGGAGCCCGGTCACGATGTCGAGGATGGTTTTCTTGTCGGTTCCTTTGGTGGGCGCGAGCGCGACCCGCGAATCGCCCGCATACGTCACGATGCTCACGCGGTCCTTCTCCGTGAGCTTCTCAACGAGTAACCCCAGCGACTTCTTCACCAGCGGGAGCCGGTTCGGCGCGCTCATCGAGCCCGAGGTGTCGATGAGGAACACCAGGTTGCGCGGGGGCATCTGCTCGGCCGGGATCTGGTACGCCTGCACCCCGACGCGGAGCAGGTGGTGCTTGCTGTTCCAGGGGCACGGCCCCATTTCGACGTGGAACGCGACAGGATCGTCGCCCTTGGGCTGCGCGTACTGGTAGGGGAAGTAGTTGACGAACTCCGCGAGGAACACGGCGCCGGCGGGCGGAAGGGTGCCCTCGGTGAGCATCCGCCGGACGTTCGAGTACGACGCGGTGTTCACGTCTGCGGAGAAGGTGGAGAGGGCCGCAACGAGGGGCGAGCGGAACTCGTTTTCCTGATACACGCCGTAGACCTCGGCGTTCTGCGCGTTGGTTCCATCCGTCGACCCCGGTTCGGAGTTGCGCACCGGCACGTTACGGCCACCCGCCCGGATCAAGCGGCTTTTCGTCGCGCCGGACCGCCCGGCGGTGAGTGGCCCCGAGTTCACCCCGCCAGAACCGCCCATGATCGTGGAATCAAATACGGGCGCCGCTGGGGTCGTCCCCCCGAGCAACTTCTCCTGCTGGCGGTTCACATCTGGCAACGCGCAAAAATCTTCGATCCGCACAATCTCCTCCTTCCGTCGAACGGCGCGCTGTTCGTGTTCGTCGCGCGCTCGCGCGGCCTGCTCGGCCGCTTTCTCGGCTTCCGCGCGTTCGGCCTCGGCTGCTTTTTCCGCTTCCGCGCGTTCGGCCTCGCGCGGGCCGCAACCGACCAGCACGGCGAGGAGCAGGGCCGGAACCCCAAGCGCAAATGACCGCCGACCCCGCACCGCAAAACGAGTCATGGCGACGCTCCGGTGAATGGACGCAGTGACGTGGCGCCGGCCCGCGCCGGCGGTGAAGAAGAAACGAACCGGTCGCTCGTTCTCAACACATCTGACGCGGTTAGCGCAACAAAAGTTCTCACGAAATGTAACGGGGGCTCCGGCCGCCACGCTCCAAAACGTGGGCAACGGCTGTAACTCTCGACCCTCTGGCGGGTTCCAAGCTACCGTTGCAGCGGGTCGCGTTCTGACGGATAATCGGGTTGTGTGGCCGTCGGAACGCGACCGGAGGCAGGGCATGACGCGCTTGATCTTGGCGGCGGGTGCGGTGCTGGGGCTGGCGGAACTGGCCCCGGCGCGGGCACAGTTCGCATACGGTCCGGCTTACGGGTTCGGTGGCTACTCCTACTCCTCCCGGAGCCGGTTCGGGTTCTCCTTCGGTGGGCCGCACCTGCGCGTGAGCGGGTTCGCGGGCGGGTACTCGTTTCGCTCGGGGTACTTCGCCGGGCCGCTGGTGCCGGTGGCCCCGTTCGGGCCGTTCGGGCCAATCGGGCTGGCGCCTGCGGTCCCGGGACCGTTCGGTTTCGGGCCGGGGTGGAACGGGTTCGGGCCGCCGGTCATCATCGCCCCGCCCATCGTCATCGGTGGGAACTTCGGCCCGGCGGAACCAGAAGGTGCAGCCGGCGCGGTCCCGCCGCGCAACGACGCGGTGCTGTTGCCGCGCGGCGTAAAGGAAACCGATTTCTTCGTCATCGCCCCGAAGAGAACCACGGTGCCCGAGGTGACACGGGTCGCGGAGGTGCGCCCCAAACCGGCGGCCGTGTTCGACCCCTTCAAGGCGCCGGTGAAACTCGCCAAAGACCCCGCGGACCCGGACCCCAAGAAGGAAGCCGCGCGCCAGATCGCGCTCGCACGCACCGCGTTCGCCGTCGAAGATTACGGGCGCGCCGCGGACCACTTCGCCAGCGCGAGCGCGGCCGACGCGGCCGACGCGCGGACCTACTTTCTGGACGCGCAAGCGCGGTTCGCGGCGGGTCAGTTCGCTGAAGCCGTGGCCCTTCTGCGGGACGGGCTCGCGCGCGACCCGAAGTGGCCCGCTGCCGCGTTCGACCCGGCCGAGCTGTACGCCGGCCGCGCCGACCTCTACGCCGCGCACCTGGCCGCGCTGAAGAAGGCCGTTGCGGACAACCCCGGGCAACCGGTTCTGGAGTTCCTGCTCGGATATCAGTTGTGGTTCGGCGGGGAGAAGGCGGAAGCGGCGAAGTTGTTCCGCGCCGCGGAGAAGCGGCTCACCGCGCCCGGCCCGATC
>DASWYH010001336.1:0-3180 GCA_036405095.1 Gemmata sp.
TGCAGGTCGCGGAACTGGCGGGGTTCGGCGCGAACCGGCGCCCGACCTTTGCGAGCGCGGCGTTCAGGTCCGATAGCACAACCCCGGGTTGGACCGTAACGGTGTCGGTGTCAACGGAGAGGATGCGGCGAAAGTGTTTGCTCAGGTCGAGCACGATGCCGGGTGTCAGCGATTCGCCACTGAGCCCCGTTCCCGCACCGCGCGGGGCGAGCGGGATTCCGTGCTCGTGGCAGTACCGCACCAGTTCCGCGACACTTTCGACATCTTCGGGGATCGCGACTAGGGCGGGCTCGGTGTGGAACGGGCTGGCGTCGGTGGAGTACAGCCCGCGCGTGAGCCGGTCGAAGTGGAGCCGCCCGCGGAACGTGGTGCGGAGGTCGTCGGTGATTTGTGTTTCGTCGAGCACGGTGCGCAGTGGGTCGTGAGCGGTGGGCGGTCAGACACAGCGTAACAGAATTCGGGCGTTGGGGCTCTTCGGCTCGCGCCCTGCCGCTCGTTCACTTCCCGAACACCAGCGCCATCATCTCCGCACGGGTCGCCGGGTTATCGAGGAACCCGCCGCGCATGGAACTGGTGATGGTCATCGCGCCCGGCTTGCGCACCCCGCGGATCGTCATACACGAGTGGCTCGCCTCGATCACCACGCCGACGCCTCGGGCCTTCAGGTGTGTCATGATGAGGTCCGCGATGCTCTCCGTCATGCGCTCCTGCACTTGCGGGCGCCGGGCGACGGCATCGACGACGCGGGCCAGCTTCGAGAGGCCGACGATCTGCCCGTTCGGCAGGTACGCGATGTGGGCCTTTCCGAAGAACGGGAGCAGGTGGTGCTCGCAGCACGACGAGAACTCGATGTCCTTCACCAGAACCATTTCGTCGTGTTTCTGGGTGAACGTTTTCTGGAGGTAAACCGCCGGGTCGGTTTGCAACCCGGCGAACACCTCGGCGTACATGCGCGCGACGCGGTCGGGGGTTTCGAGGAGCCCTTCGCGGTCCGGGTCTTCGCCGACCGCAACCAGGATCTCGCGCACGGCCGCCCGCAGTCGCGCGTGATCGACGGTGAGCGATGGGATCTGGTTCGGCCCGCGCGGCGGAACGTCGTCGAGGGCTTCGGCGGGAACGGCGGTGCGTGGCGACTGGCTCAAATCTCGCGCTCCAGAGAGGACGAACCTGACGGGTCCGTCGGGGTATTGTAGGCACACCCGCGGGCTGCGGTTCCACGGGCACCCGGCACTTTCCTTGGCCCGGTGGGTATAATAGGAGCATCACGCCACGAACCTCATCCTCTCCCGTGGCCGGTCACAGGGGCTAACTCCAATGGCTCTGACTGCACAGCAAATCAGCGAGCAACGCAAGGACGTGGAGGAACTCATCGCCGGCCCGGATGTGGGGTTCGCGAAGGCGCTGTTCTTCGGCAAGTTTAAGGGCGAACTGCTCTATCCGTACCCGACCCTTCCCGCGGACAAGCAAGCGGCATCGAACGAGGTGGCCGCGAAGGTCCGTGCATTTGCCGACGCCCACATCGATCCCGTGAAGATCGACCGCGAGGCTCGCATCCCGGATTCGGTGGTGCAGGGGCTCGGGGAAATCGGCATGTACAAGCTGACCCTCCCGGCCGAGTTCGGGGGCCTGGGGTTCGGGCAGCAACAGTATCTGAAGACGATGGAGATCCTCGGCGGGCACGACGCGAGCGTCGCGGTGTTCGTTAACGCGCACCACAGCATCGGGGTCCGTGCGCTCTGTCTGTTCGGGACGAAGGAGCAGCAAGCGAAATGGCTCCCCGGTTTGTACGACGGCTCGAAACTGTGTGCCTTTGCTCTCACCGAGCCGGAAGCGGGTTCCGATGCCGGGAACGTGCAGACCACCGCGACCCCAACCGCGGACGGCACCGCGTACATCCTTGATGGCACCAAGCACTACATCACGAACGGCGGCATCGCGCACCTGCTGACGGTGATGGCACGCACGCCGGACCCGTCGAACCCGAAGGGAAAAGTCACGGCGTTTCTGGTGACCCCCGACATGCCCGGCTTTGAGGTGATCGAGGCTCGCGCCGAGAAGTGCGGGATTCGCGGAACCGCAACGGGGAAGATTCGGTTCACCGGAATGCGGGTGCCGAAGGAGAACATCCTCGGCCAACCCGGGCGCGGGCTACAAGCGGCGCTAACGGTATTGAATTACGGGCGCGTCACGTTCGGCGCGACGTGTACGGGGCACGCGAAAGCCTGCATCAAGGCGATGACCGAGCACGCCAAGAAGCGGGTTCAGTTCCAGCAGTCGCTGGCAGAGTTCCAGTTGGTACAGAAGAAGATCGCGTTCGCCGCAGCCCACTGCTTCGCTATGGAAGCGGCGACCACCGAGTGCGCGGCGTTCATCGACCGCGGCGCGCCGGACTACATGCTCGAAACCGCGATCCTGAAGGTGTTCGCGACGGAGCACCTGTGGACGGTCGTGAACGACACGCTCCAGGTGTACGGCGGGAAAGGGTATTTCTGTGACCAACCCATCGAGCGCTGGATGCGCGACGCCCGGATCAACACCATCGGCGAGGGCGCGAACGACGTGCTGAAGGCGTTCATCGCGGTGGTGGGCTGCCGCGGCCCCGGGATGCACCTGAAGGGGCTTCAGGACGACATGCTCGGCGGGCGGTGGAGTCTGCGCAAGATCGGACAGTCGCTCGGCGTAGTCGGCCAGCTCGCGGCCCCGTGGCTCACGACTGGCACCCCGGATGTGCCCGTGAGGTCGGCGGAACTGCGCGACGACGGCTACACGCTGGCGCGCCTCACGCGCGAGTTTGGGTTGAAACTCCCACACGTGTTCATGGCGGCGAAGACCGAGGAAAACTTCGCGGTGTCGGAACTGGTTCACGAGCGCATCGCGGACATCGCTATCGACCTGTATGTGTCGGCGTGTGTGCTGGCACGGCTCGATTACCTTCTCACGCACCAGGGTGATAACGGAAAAGCGACCGCGGCCGATCCCTACGCCGATCCGGTCGCCGGGAAGCACTTCTTGAAGCTCGCGTTCCGGCGGATTCGCGAGCGGTTCCAGGCGCTCGACGACAACGACGATGCCTCTCTGCTGGCGAGCGCACAGAGCACGATTGCGAAGTTCTGAACCATTCGGTGAGACAGTGTGTCAGCACTCGGGTGAGTGCCGGTGTTGGCTCCCTATGCTCGCCGA
>DASWYH010001337.1:0-8391 GCA_036405095.1 Gemmata sp.
GTGGTGACCACGCTGCGCTCGTCGGTCGCGAGGCTCTTGAGCAGCCGGCGCACTGCACAGCGGAAGACGCGCCCGTCGTCGGTTTCGACGACCGAGGCGAGCCCGTGAACCCGTAACACCCGCCCGCGCAAGCACTCTTCCGCGTTGACCGCGGGCATGGTCGAGCCGTCTGCGGTCTCGTCTTGCACGACGGTGCGGTAGCGCGAGAGGCTGCCCTTGGCGCGCACCCGCTCGCCGGATTGCGCGTCGTCGGCCCGGCCGTCGCCTTCCTTGAAGTCGCGAGTGATGTCGTTCTCACGGGGCGGCTTCTCCCGGTTCTTCCGAAGCTCGACCCGCACTTTTTTCTTCTTGCTCATGGGGGCATTCTAACTGGTTCGGGGGCGCTCCGCTGCGCGTCGCGGTCGTGCGCCGCGACGCGCGGGATGGCGGTTGACAGGTGACTCTTGTCGGCAGACACTACACCCACGCGCCCAACCCTCCCGGAGCCGTTCGCCATGCGCTGCACGCTGTCCCTCCTCGCACTCCTCACGTTGTCGGCGCTCACTCGTGCCGACGACGTTTCCGCTACCGTTGGCAAGGGCGCTATTGAGTTCAGGTCCGGGAAGGACGTTGTTGCCAGGTACGCGATCGCGGAGAGTGTGGCCAAACCGTACCTGTATCCGGTGCTCGCCCCGAACGGGATCGGGGTGACCCGGGCGTGGCCCATCGAGAAGGGGCTGTCGGGTGAAGCCACCACGGACCACATTCACCAGAAGTCCGTGTGGTTCTGCCACGGCGACGTGATTCCGGAGGGCGTCGAACTGAAGATCAAGTCCGCGAACAAGGCGGACAAGGGCGTGGACTTTTGGAGCGAGGCGAAGGACAAGGACGGCACCGCCCGACACGGGAAGATCAAGTGCGTGAAGGTCGGTGAGCCGAAACAGCACAGCAAAACTCACGTGAGCGTCGAGACGCACAACGAATGGTTCACACCCGATGGCGTGAAGATCCTGGAGGAGGTCCGCGTCATCCATTTCATCGACGGAAAAGAGGGGCGGACGTTCGCATTCGACATTGTGTTGAAGGCGACCGTGTGCCCGATCACGTTCGGTGACACGAAGGAGGGGTCGTTCGGTATCCGGGTTCACGATGGTCTCCGGCCGAGCGAGAAAACCGGGGCGACCGTGACCACCGCGGAGGGCAAAACGATCACGCCGCCGGTGAAGGACAACATGTCGATCTGGGGTTACCCGTCCGCGTGGATCGACTACTCGGGCACGCTCGGCGGGAAGGGCGTGGGCATTGCGGTGTTCGATCACCCGAATAACCCGCGGGCCAACTGGCACGCACGCGCGTACGGCCTGAACGCGGCGAACCCGTTCGCACGCGCGCACAGCGGCTTCCCGTCGCAAAAGGGCAGCCCCGCACCGTTACTGAAGCTCGCGAAGGGCGACGAACTGAAGCTGAAGTACGCGGTGTACGCACACTCTGGTGACGTGAAATCGGGCAAGGTCGCGGAAGCGTTCGAGGCGTTCAAGAAGTAACAAATGATAACAGAATCAGAAGGTCGATTAGCCACAAAAAAGCACAAAGAGCACAAAAAGAAAACAAAGTACAAGAAGAGTTTGATCCACAGATGACACAGAAGACACAGATTGAGAACCCAGAAGAACAGCGAGTGCTTTTTCTGGGTTTTCAATCTGTGTCTTCTGTGTCATCTGTTTTCCGTCTTGGTTCGTGCCTTCTTTTGTGCCCTTTGTGCTTTTTTGTGGCCGATCTGCTTGGCTGCTTTCCGCGCTACTTCGGCACCATCAGGGTGAACGGCGGTACGAACGCTTGCAGCGCGGTCATCAGGCCGACGATGCACGCCAACAGGACGCTGTGCCAGATCACCGCTTTGAAGATGTCGGCTTCCTTGCCCACCTGATTCGTGCCGGCCGTTGCGACGCAGATGCTCTGCGCGTCGATCATCTTGCCCATCACCCCGCCGGTACTGTTCGCGGTGCAGATCAGCACTTGTGCCTGTTCGAGCGTGATGTTGCTCATCGCGCCGTCGTGGTGCGCGGTCCACACCTCCGTCGCGGTGATCTTCTGGAGGCTACCGAACAGCGCGTTGCTCCCGGCGTCGGTGCCGGTCAGGAACACGCCCACCCAGCCGAGCAGCGCGGCGAAAAACGGGTACAGCACCCCCGTTTCGGCGAACGCCACGCCGAGCGTCGCGTCCATGCCCGCGTACTTGGTGACGTAGCTCAGCCCCAGCATGCACGCGATGGTGGGGATCGGCACTTTCATCTGCACGGCGGTTTTGCGGAACACCCGGCCGACCTGGGCCGGCGACGTGCGGAGCAGGAGCATCGAGGCCAGTGCCGCGAGGAACACGGGCGTGCCGGGCGCGTTCAGCCAGCCGAAGTTGAACACCGCCGATTCGCGCTCGCGCAGGCGCAAGCCCTTCGGTCCTTCCTGGACCTGGATCGGTTTCCCGTCGGCGGTGACGTACTCGCCCGGTGCGCCGCCGGGGGCCGGTCTGGTGCCCTCGGGCGCGAGCTTTTGCAGGAGGTACGCCCGCTCCACCTGATCGTCCAGCGTGGGCACGTCGAGGCGGTAATACGATTTGACAATTCCCAGGTCGAGCGGTGAGCCTTGCTGCTTTTCTACCTGTTTCGCCCACCCCGAAACGACCAGGAACGCGGCCATGATGATCCACGGGGACCACGCCAGGGCCACGTTTCCGACCGTCAGCGGCTTGTCGGTTTTCGAATCGGCCAGAGCGGCCCCGAGCGCCGCGACCTCTTCTTTCGCGTGTTCGGCCTGTGGGTCGTGCGGCACCGGCCCGGTGGAGGCAACCGGACCCAGCGGCCCGAGGTCCGAACTCTTCAACTCGTGGCGCGGCTTCCAGATGAACTTCAGGAACAGGGCCAGGGTGACCATCGAGAACAGCGCGCCGCACACATCCGTGAGCGGCCAAATTACAGGCAGCCCGTAAGCGTGAGCGGTGGCGAAGAAGAACTGGGACGCGGCGAACGACCCGCCCCCGACCAGCAGCGCCGGCCACACCTGGAGCGTCTGGCGCCAGGTACACATCGTTTTGACCATGTAGAGCGGGATCAGGCACGACAGGAACGGGAGCTGGTGCCCGCACATGATGCTGATCTTGTCGGCCGACACGCCGCTGGACCCTTCGAGGGTCAGGACAGGGGTGCCCAGCCCGCCGTAGCACACGGGGGACGTGTTCGCGATCAAGCAGATCACCGCCGCGCGGAACGGCGGCATCCCCAGGCCGACCAGCATCGCGCCGCAGATCGCGACCGGCGATCCGGACCCGGCCGCGCCTTCCATCAGCGCGCCGAAACAGAACCCGATGAGGACCGCTTGAACGCGCCCGTCGCCGCTGAGAGCGCCAATGGACCGCCGGATCACCGCGAACTGTCCGGTTTCGACCGTGACGTTGTACAGGAGCATGGCCGCGAACACGGTCCAGCCGATCGGTAGCAGGCCGAACACCATCCCGTGAACGAACGACATTCCGGCCATTTCCAGAGGCATCTTGTAGACGAGCCACGCGAGGAGAATCGCGATCACCGCGCCCGCGGCCCCGGCCCAGCTCGCGAGCCAGCGGCGGGCCACAAGGAGATAGAAGAGCACAAGAACCGGTAGCCCGGCGACAACGGTGGAGAGCACCTTGATTCCGAACGGGTCCAGGTTCTGGACGTAGGCAAGCAACATGAGAACCCTTTGCGCAGCGTGGAGAGCAGAATTCGCGATGCTACCCCACCCCGCGCGCGGTGCCAAGTTTCAAGTTCGCGCGGGCGAGAAATCCCGAACACGGCGGTCAGAAAATCGGAACGGTGGCGGCAGCCGGGCTGCCGCGCGGTGAGCCACCGGTGCCGGCGCGTTCCGCGGTTCAAAGGCCGCGGCAGCCGGAGAAACGAGAAGTTCCAGAAGTACGGTCGACGGGGTGGTTCATGGAGCCTGTTCTGGTCGCGGATGGTAGCGAAATTGGGTCGTTCGGCCCGGTGCGGGTTGTGCCGGTTGCGGGAGCTGGTCGGACGCTCGGGCGCTTTTAAGCCATTGAGATTCCGCAGGACCGCGCGGGTTTCGCCGATGCGAAGAACCGGTACAACTGTGATTCCCTCGTCAGCCGTCAGATCAGGGCGCAGCTTAGCGATTTTCCGCGCCTTACCGACCTTGGTTCGCTTTCCCAAGTTCCGAGGCGCTGTCATATCTATCGCAGGCACACTGAGTCCCAAACCGTAACCAGCGACGAACGGATGGTCGCGACGGCACTGGCGGTGAGCTGAAACCCGGAGTTAGAGAGAGGGTCACCATGAGCGTTCTGCGATTGAAGGCGTGGATCATGTCCGCGGCGTGTGCGGGCCTGATCGGCCTGGCGGCCGGAGACGCGCACGCGTTCTGCGGCAAACTGTTCGGCAAGAAGGGCGCGTCCTGCGATCCGTGTGCGACGGCTGCGGCCGACCCGTGCGCGACCGCCGGCAGCCCGTGCGGCCCGGCGGCCCCGACCGCCCCGGCCACCCAGAAGGTCAAGGTCACCGAGTGGGTGCCCACGGTCGTCGAAGAGACGGTCACCGTGATGAAGCCGGTCACCAAGACCGAAACCTACACGGCGCACAAGTGGGAGTGCGTGCCGGAGACGGTGACCTGCCAGGTGACCGTGAACAAGCTGGTCACGGAGAACGTGGTCGAGAACCGCTGCGTCACCGAGAAGGTGCCGGTTCAGAAGACCGTCACCGTGTACGAGAAGGTGCCGGTCACCAAGACCATCACGGTGAACGAGAAGGTGCCGGTCACCAAGACCATCACGGTGAACGAGACGCACTGGAAGACGGTGATGGTCACCGAGATGAAGAGCAAGAAGGTCGTCACCAAGGTGCAGGTGCCGTACTGCAAGGAAGTCGGCCCGAGCATCGCCGACCGGCTGCACAAGATTTGCGACCCGTGCTACACCCCGTGCCCGAAGACGGTGAGCGGGTGCAAGACCGAGCGCCACTGCGAAACGGTGTGCGAGCCGGTCACGGTGTGCAAGAAGGTCGCCGAGTGCGTGCCGGTGTGCAAGACCGTTTGCACCTACGAGTGCCGCCCGGTCCAGAAGACCGTGACCTGCTACGAGTGCGTGCCGGTGCAGAAGACCGTGACCTGCTACGAGTGCGTCACCAAGGTGGTGCCGACGACCGTCTGCAAGACCAAGTGCGTGCCGACCGTTGAGACCGTGACCAAGACCGTGAACGTCAAGAAGTGCGTGGCCTACCAGGCGACCCGCCAGGTGACCGTGTGCGAACCGGTTCAGGAGAAGGTCAAGGTCACGAAGATGGTGGCCCACGTGGTTGAGAAGGACGTGGCGGTGGCCCCCTGCGGCGACGCCTGCGCCCCGGCGTGCTCCACCGCGGCCAGCAAGGCCGGCATCCTGGACCGCCTGAAGGGCGCGTTCGGCGGGATGAAGGGCAAGTTCGGCAAGCACAAGAGCTGCTGCGCCCCGGTGTCCGACTGCGGCGGGTGCGCCGCCCCGGCGGCGACCGGTGCCGCCGCTGGCTGCTGCCACTAAGTCGGCCCCTTAACGAGCACGACTGACCGGGCTCCCCGTTCGCCCGGTCGAGTCACCCCGCCCGGGCTCCCTCACCCGGGCGGGGCTTTTTCGTTTTGCGCCCCCCCGCTGAGAAGACACTTCTTCGGCCCGAACGGATTATGAGGGGCGAATCCGCTCTTCATCTGTAACTCGTCAGCAACGTCTTCGGACCGATCGGCGCTGGCGCATACCGCGCACGCCCCGGGCCGCACATCTGTGCCCTTACATTTTGTTGGCCCCGAAGGCGCTCTCTCTTCCGGCACCTCGCGATTTCCGATGCGTGGCCCCGTGGAAGCGGGCATAGCGCGAGTGCTTTTCTTCGCCCGGGCGCCTATAACAGTCGGCCACGGGTTGGCACACTCGCAGCCGCCCGCGCCTCTCCGTATCTGCGTCTCGATTCACAGCGCCGGAGTCCACCCCCATGTACCGCACCCTCGCACTGGCGGCCGTCGCCGCGTCGATAGGGCTACTTATGACCCCCAGCACCATTCAGGCCGACGAGGGCATGTGGTTGTTCAGCAACCCGCCCCGCGCGCAGCTCAAGAAGTACAACTTCGACCCCACGGACAAGTGGCTCGAACACGTCCGCCTCTCCAGCGTGCGGTTCAACTCCGGCGGGTCGGGCAGCTTCGTCTCCCCTAACGGGTTGGTGATGACCAACCACCACGTCGGCGCCGGCGACCTCGAAAAGGTGTCCACCCCGGAGAAGAACTACCTCCGCGACGGGTTCCACGCCAAGACGCACGCCGACGAGATCAAGTGCAAGGGACTCGAGCTGAACGTCCTCATCGGCATCAGGGACGTGACCGCGGAGGTGGAGAAGGCGGTTCCCGCCGGCACCGCGCCGGCCGAGGCGTTCAAGCTCCGCACCGCCAAGATCGCGGAGCTCGAAAAGGGCGCGGCGGAACCCGAGAAGAACATCCGCGCGGACGTGGTCACGCTGTACGCGGGCGGGCAGTACCACCTGTACACGTTCAAGAAGTACACCGACATCCGCATCGTTTTTGCGCCCGAAAAGCAAGCGGCGTTCTACGGCGGCGACCCGGACAACTTCGAGTACCCCCGTTACGACCTCGACGTGTGCTTCTTCCGCGTCTACGAGAACGACAAACCCGTCAAGTCCGAGCACTACTTGAAGTGGAGCGAGAACGGATCGAAGGAAGGCGACCTCGTGTTCGTGTCCGGGCACCCCGGGCGCACCAACCGCGCCAACACGGTGGACGAGCTGAAGTACCTGCGCGACACCGGCTACCCGTACCTGCTGAACCGGCTGAACCGGCTCGAAGTGCTGCTCAACTCGTGGTCCGGGCGGAGCGAGCAGAACGCGCGCCGCGCCGAAGAAGAGCTGTTCAGCATCCAGAACAGCCGAAAGGCCCGCATCGGGGGGTTGGCGGGGCTGATGGACCCGGCCCTGATGGGGCGCAAGGAGAAGGAACAGGAGCGGCTCCAGGCGTTCATCGCGCAGGGCAACGCGCCCGAACTGAAGGCGGCCGGGGCGGCGTTCGCGACCATCGCGAAAGCAGAAAAGGTGCGCGCCGATCTGATCAAGGACGTGACCGTTCTGGAGAACGCGGGCGGGTTCAACTCGTCCTCCTTCGGCATCGCGCGCACGCTGCTCCGCGCCTCGGAGGAGCTGCCGAAGCCCGGCGGCGAGCGGCTCCGCGAGTTCGCCGACGCCCGCATCCCGTCGCTCAAGTTCGGGCTGTTCTCCGACGAACCGATCTTTGAGGACCTCGAAATCCTGAAGCTCAGCGACGGGTTGCAGTTCCTCGCGATCACCCTCGGGCCGGACTCGGACCTCGTGAAGAAGGTGCTCAACGGGAAGTCGCCCCGCGAGCGCGCGTACGAGCTGATCAGCGGCACGAAGGTCCGCGACCCCGAGGTGCGGAAGAAGATCTTCGCCGAGATCGAAGCCGCCGCGAAGGACCACAAGGTCGCCGACCTCGCCACCCTCAAGGACCCGATGATCGAACTCGCGCGGCTCGTGGACGGGCCGTCCCGGGCGCTCCGCAAGCGGTTCGAAACCGAGGTCGACGAGCCGAAGCGCCAGGCGCACGCGGCCCTGGCGAAGGCCAAGTTCGCGATGGACGGCGACAAGGTGTACCCGGACGCGACCTTCACGCTGCGGCTCGCGTTCGGGACCGTGAAGGGCTACAAGGAGGACGGCCAGGACGTGCCCGCGTTCACCACCTTCAAGGGCCTCTACAGGCGGGCCGCGGAGCAGCACAACAAGGGCGCCTTCGAGTTGCCCAAGCGGTGGGAGGAGAAGAAGAACAAGCTCGACCTCTCGACGCCGTACAACTTCGTTTGCACCGCGGACATCATCGGCGGGAACAGCGGGTCGCCGGTGATCAACCGCAACGCCGAGGTGGTGGGGCTCATCTTCGACGGCAACATCCAGTCCCTGGTGCTGGATTTCGTTTACGACCAGGAAACCGCGCGCGCGGTTTCGGTCGACAGCCGCGGCATCACTGAGGCGCTGCGCAAGGTCTACGACGCCAACGACCTCGCCGACGAACTGACCGGCAAGAAGGGGTAATCGCGCGGGGCGGCGCGGCGGCTTCGCGCTGCGCCGGCCACCGTCCAAAAGGGTCCGGTGCGCACGTTCCTGCGCCCGCATGTGGTATTCGTTCGCCCCAACTCCGCTTGTGTTTTCAGCCGCGCTTGGGTTCAATTACGATAGTTGATTCATCCCGAGCGCGGAGCGAATATGCCCATCACCTTCAACTGCACGTGCGGGAAAACTCTGCGCGTGCCCGACACGTCCGCGGGCAAGCGGGCCAAGTGCCCGGTGTGCAGTGCGGTCCTCGCCGTTCCCGAACCTGAACCCGTCT
>DASWYH010001338.1:0-5319 GCA_036405095.1 Gemmata sp.
CGCCCCCCTGGAGCAGCGCGAGCTTTTCGGGGTTGTTGTCAACGCAGGTGACGGAGTTGCCGGTTTCGGCCAGGCACGTGCCGGTAACGAGACCGACGTACCCGGTGCCAACGACAGCGACGTTCATGCAGACCCCGTGGCCGTGGATTGAGCGAGGCGCTAGAGAGTGTTGGATGTGGTACCCGCCGCCGAGTAGGTTTCAAGAGTTGCCACGAACGGAGCGGCCCGAGCCATCTGTAAGGCCGCTCTCGATCGGATAGGGCACGGCGCGAATCGCCCCGGCCTCATGCCGGGGCCGGTATCTTCAAGCGCTCTCGGCCAACCCGACCGCGGGCCGCATCAGTTGATTCTCGCCCCCTTTAACGCGCTGCCGGTGTGCGAACGGAGCCGGCCTTCACACAGCCGAAGGTGCTGCACTCTTACCTTGGTCGGTTCCGCCACACAGAACGAACGCTCAACGGCGAGCGGCATGGGCGCCCGGTGTCACCGGACACGGGACAGTTCCGCGCGGCCCAAAGCACATTCCGGGAGCGCGCCAAGAACCCTCGCAAAAGTGCCGAACCGCGACCGAACCCGCAAGCCCACCGAATGTGTGTCCGGGAACCTTCTACACGGCCCATTTCAAGGAGAAGGCGTATCATTGGTCTTGCCAAGGCGTCATCGCGGGTGGTCACGCCCACGAGGCGTTGTACCATCTCGCTGCCGCAAGCAATCCCTTTCGGGCACGATGCTCCGGGAACGGGCAGCGAATCATCGCATCCAACTTGTGGCGCTGTCGGGAGGCTTCCATGTACCGTTTCGCTGCCGTGGTGCTCGCTCTGGCTCTCGCGAGCCCCGCGCGGGCGCAACCGCCGAAGGGCGCCGAGGGCAACTGGCACCACTGGCGCGGCCCGAACGCCGACGGGTCGGCGCCCAAAGCCGATCCGCCCACCAAGTGGGACGCCAAGACCAACATCGCGTGGCGGGCCGAACTCCCCGGCCGCGGGAGCGCCACCCCGATCGTCTGGGGCGACCGCGTGTTCATCCTCACCGCGGTTCAAACCGACCGCGCGGCGAAGCCCGAAGAGTTGCCCAAGATCGATACGAATTTCAAGGTGAACACCACCCCGCCCAAACACTTCTACAGGTTCCTCGTGCTGTGCTTCGACCGGCAGTCGGGAAAGAAGCTGTGGGAGGTCACCGCGGCCGAAGCCGTGCCGCACGAGGGCATTCACAAGTCGCACTCGTATGCCGCCGGGTCGCCCACCACCGACGGTCAGCACCTGTATGCCTCGTTCGGCTCGTTTGGAACCTACTGCTACGACTTCGATGGCAAGTTGAAGTGGAGCCGCACCGACTTCCCGCGGATGCACACGCGCTACGGCTGGGGCGAAGCCGTGACGCCCGTCGTGTACGGCGAATCCGTGCTCCTGAACCACGATCAGGAGGCCGATTCCAAGCTCATCTGCCTGGACACGCGAACGGGCAAAACGCGATGGGAAACGAAGCGGGACGAGAAGACGACGTGGGCGACCCCACTGGTCGTTGACTCCGGCAGTACAATTCAGGTGATCACGAACGGCACAACCCGCATCCGCAGTTACGACCTCGGTTCCGGCAAGTTACTGTGGCAGTGCGCGGGCATGACCACAAACCCGATCCCGTCGCCGGTCCGGTTCAACGGGTCCGTCATTTGTCTGAGCGGGTACGGGCGGGCCGCGGCCGTGTCGGTTCCGCTCAACTCGTCCGGCGACCTCGGCAGCGAAGGGAAGGTGGACTGGCGCTACGCCTCCGGGACGCCCTACGTCCCGTCCCCGGCGCTCGGGGGCGAGTTGCTGTACTTCACCGGCGGCAACGACCCCCTACTGACCGTGCTGAACGCGAAGACCGGGAAGGCGCTCGTCGAGAAGGAGCGGCTCCCGCAGGTGAAGAGCTTCTACGCCTCGCCGCTCGTGGCCGGGGGGCACGTCTACTTCGTTGACCGGAGCGGCACCACAGTTGTGCTCAAAAACGGCTCGAGCCCGGACGTAGTGTCTGTGAACAAGCTCGACGACCCCATCGACGCCTCGCCGGTCGCGGTCGGCAAACAGTTGTTCCTGCGGGGCGAAAAGTACCTGTACTGCATCGGATCCCGGTGACGCCTCGCCCCCTTTGGGCCGCACCGGGAGTGAAGGTTCCTTTCCCTGGAGTGGTGCCCATGGTTGCCGTACCCAAGGTCCGCGTCGGTTCGCCGGTGAGCCACGACAAGCTCACTGTGTTCCCGCTGTTCCTCGAAGCGCCCGCGGCCCCCAACTACCGGCTCTCGGAAGAGGCGCTGGCGGACGGGACCGCGGTGGTCGAAGAGGTGACCGAGGGCGGCAGCGTGCCCCAGCTCGCGGTCAACAACACCGCCGACAACCTGGTGCTCTTCGTGGAAGGGCAGGAGCTGCGCGGGGCCAAGCAGAACCGCGTGCTCAATGCCTCGGTGCTGATCGCCGCTCACACCAAAACCGTGCTCCCGGTGAGCTGCGTCGAGCAGGGTCGGTGGCGCTACGTGTCCAAGAACTTCACCTCGTCGGACACGCACAGCTCCTCGAAGCTCCGGGCGGTGCTGAAGAAGTCCGTGTACGACTCGTGTACGTCGGGCACCGGGCACCGCTCGGACCAGAGCGCGGTGTGGAGCGAGGTCAGCAGGCAGATGAGTTCGCTCGGCAGCACCTCGGTGACGATGGCGCTGGCCGACACGGTGACCTCACACAAGCCGTCCATCGACCGACACGTGGCCCAGGTCGCTTACGCCGAGGGGGCGGCGGGACTCGCGGTCGCGGTCGGCGGGAAGATCGTAAGTGTGGACCTGTTCGACGCCCCAGAGACGTGCCGCAAGGTGTGGCCGCGGGTCATCAGCGGGATGGTGCTGGACGCGCTCGAAGAGCGGGCCGCCGCCACCGTTTCGGAAGCCGACGTGCGGGCCGCGCTCGACACGCTCCACACCGCCGACTGGAAAACGGTCCCGGCCGCCGGGGCGGGTGAGGAACAGCGCGCCGAGAGCGCGAGCTGGCACAGCTCGGTGCTGACCCTCAACGGCAACCTGGTTCACGGGAGCCTGGTCAGCGCGAGCTGATCCGGTGCTTGTTACGGATCGCAACCGGGCCGGTGTGGGGGCTACTTTCCGACCGTGGCACAGCCGTCACGTGCGCACAACCCGTGGGTCGCACCTGACGCTCAAAAATGGAAGGCACCGCGAACCACCCGCGACGTGACGCCGCAGAACACGCTCACCCGTCACCTGCCACACCGCATTCAACTCTCGCCGTGCCGGCTACTTTCTGACGTTACGCACGGTGTGCGCCGGCCGGCGTTCACCGAAGGGGAGCGCCGGCCGGCGTGTCACCGCCGAGCTGGCGAGCACTGCAAACCACCCGCGGCGTAGCGCCGCAGATTCCGCTAACTTCGGGCACGGCGAGAGTGTTTCCGTTCGTTCTCCAACGAGTCAGGAACTCGTTCCCATCGTTGATCGTGTTGTCAGAAGCCGCCCCGAACCGCACCGGGCTACTTTCGTCGTTCGCGCAGCAGATCTGCCATGAGCGCAGCCCACGGCAGTATCTGCGTTGACTGTCAGGCCCAATTGCTCATCCGCGGCGTAACGCCGCAGGAAACGCTAACTCCGCCATGCGGTTCGGGGCGCTGTTTGGAAAGGTTATGTGACCGCGCGACTTTCGCCAATCGGAGTTGCACCAAAGTTGAAGATCGCGCGGATGACACATCACCCTTCAACAAATGTCCCGCGCTGCGGGATCGCGTGCCAACCCGGTTGGCACGCGATTAAGTGGGTTCAGAACCCCATGCGTGACCACCGAACGGGTTTCATTTCGCGCCGCGTCACGCGGTGAGCCACGGAACGGCGCGGCACGCCTGCCCGAGCGCGAACCCGGTTCCGGCGAGCGCCACCATCCCGAGCGCCAGCCGTTGCCCCTGTCGCCGGTACGCGGCGAACTCGGTCGGCGCCGCGCAACTGCGCCACGGCCAGTGGACCCACGACACATATGTGAACAGCACGCACGCGCCCACCCACACCGCGGACTTGGCACACATCAGGGCGAGCCAGAGCCCGTTCGACCCGTCCCAGCGGAGCCCGAGCAGCGCGAACCCGGACAGCCCGCACGTCAACAGCCCCGCAATCACGAAGTACCGCATGTTGTGTGCGAGGTGCATCGAGAAGTGTTCGTACTGGGCGGCAGTCGCGAAGAAGCTGTGCGCCCTGGCATCGACGACCAGGGTGCGGTAGAAGATCGCGCCGAACCACGCCGCGCCCGACAACCCGTGAACCCAGAACAACAGCAGTTCGAGTGCTCTCATGGCGATGGTCCCGGTGTGTGGTTCCAGTTCCCTCACCGAGAGAACCGACAACCGCACACCGAGGCAACCAACGCAGATCGGTGCGATTGCCCCCGCTCGCGGGGCATGCTCAGGACACTCAACGGGCCGGGACTGAACTCAGCTCGCGCGCGTGAAGGCCACGCCATCGGGTGGGGTCGCGTTCACATCCGCGCCCGGACGGGTCCGAGCGACGATCACCGTGATGTTATCGTTGCCCCCGCACTCGTTCGCCGCGTCCACGAGCGCCCGAGCGGCGAGCCCCGGAGTTTCCGCCCGCGTCAGTATGGACAGGATCGCATCGTCGGTCAGGCGGCGTGTCAGGCCGTCGGAGCAGAGCAGCAACTCGTCGCCGGTTCTCAGCGTTTCGTGGGACACCTCCGGGGTAACGTCCTGCTGGCCGGCCCCGATACAGTTCCACAAGGCGTTACCGAGACCCGAGGCATCGGCCTGCTTTTGAGTGAGGAGACCTTCGTCAACGGCCCGCTGCGCGAGCGTGTGGTCGGTGGTCATGCGGATCAGCTTGTCGCCGCGGCGGATGTAGCACCGGCTGTCCCCCGCGTGGACCACGTACACCCGGGGCCACAGCAGGCACGCCAGCGTCAGCGTGGTGCCCATTTGCCGATACCGGGAGTGCTCGGCGGCGTCCTTTACAGTGTCCTGGGTCACCCGGATCGCGCGCCGCAGCTCGTCCTTGAGTTCCTCTTCGCGCCCGTCCTGGTAGCGGTAGAACCAGGGCATCGTCTTGGCGACATACCACGAGATCGTTTCGACCGCGAGCCCGCTCGCCACCTCCCCGCCGGACACCCCGCCCATCCCGTCGGCGACGACGAACAGGTGCCCGGTCACCCCCGCGTTCCAACCGCCGTCGTGCGACGGGAGCAGGCTCGTTTGCGCGATACGGAGCTGCTTCACGAGGTCCGCGATCAGGAAGTGATCTTCGTTGTTTTTGCGGACGCGGCCGATGTCCGTGAGCCCCGCGTAATC
>DASWYH010001339.1:0-10239 GCA_036405095.1 Gemmata sp.
TGAGTTCGACGACGCAGTTGTCGATGCGGAGGCCGGCGAGGGCGGCCAGCACGTGCTCGACGAGGGTGATCGTGGCGTTCTGTTGGCCGAGGGTGGTGCGGCGCTGGGTGCCGCTCACGCGCCCCACCAGAGCGGGAACGACAGGCGCCCCCGGCAGGTCGGTGCGGCGGAACACGACCCCGGTGCCCGGGGCCGCCGGGAGGAACCGGAGCCGCACCCGAGAGCCGGTAATGAACCCCACCCCCTCGCAGAGCGCGGGTGCGGCGGTTGTTCGTTGGTGCCGATAGCCGATGACGCGCACGATGTCCGCCTTCCCTGGCGTAACCGTTCCGAATCGGGTGAGAGTCGCGCTGTTCGGGGCCGGTCACGGTCACCTGTTATCGGCACCGCGACCGGCCCAAGTTCACACCTTACTTCATCCCGGGCTGCGTGCCTTTAACCCCGGTGCCCGGGGCGCCCGTTGTGCCCGGCGCCGGGGTCGGCACTTCGAGCTTGCTCACGTCCACCGGCTTGCCCTGTGCGTCCACCGGGGGGTACCACCCGTTGAGGATCTTAACCACCATCGCGGTGATGTCCGCGTGCGGGGCCACGTAGAACGGCTGCGCCGCCGGGGGCTTCAGCTTCAGTTCCTTGATGTACGCGCTGTTCATTTCCTCGGTGGTCACCGCGTCCGGGTACGCAAAGACCACGTGGTAGCCGTTCATCTCCGCCGTCTTGTCCACCACCATTTTGATCTTGTCGTACAGGTCGCCGATGATCTTGCTCGCGTCGTCGTTGAGCTGCTTGTTGATCTTCCGGTCCTCGTCCTCAATGGCGCGGCTCAGCGAGAGCATCCGCTGGACCTTCTGTTCCTTGTCCGGCGGGCCTGACGGACCGGCCTTCTGGATGTCCTGCTGGATCTGGATGTACTCACCGCGCCAGGCGAGTAACTGCTTGGACAGATCGTTCTTTTTGACGTTGAGCAGGTGAACCTGGTACTTCGCCTGTCCGAAGTCCCGCATCACGCCGGCCATGTTGAACACGGCGATGGTCGGCCGGGTGGCCGGGGTCGCAGCCGCGGCGGGCGGCGCGCCGGGGGCCGGGGCCGGCGGTTGGGCCGTGGCAGTGCTCGTCAGGTACAGCGCGCCCGCAACACCGAGCACCCTCGACAGGAACGTTAACGTCCTCTTCACTGTTCAACTCCTCCTTGAATCCGCTCCGGGCGCCGCGGGGGTTCCGGTCCCCGCGGGTGTCCCAACTCCGGGCACCTCCAGGCGGACGTGACCCGCTTGGCGGGCGATACAGGCGTTAAAGCCGGGCGAATCATCGCCTTCGGCCGTCACGCCCGCGTTCCCGTCCGGTGCTATGGCGAGCGTAGATACCCAATCACTTGGGGTGCGTCAATGCTAAGGACTTGGGCGCTTTTCATGGAACAATTGGTGCGACCTCAAGGCGTTACAGCGGGCAATCGGGACACTTTAAACCGGGACGAGCGGTTCCGTCGATGTCAATACGCGCCGCGCCCGGCCCCAGGGCGGTCAGGCGAGTCGGGAGGACGTGGCGTTATGAAAGCGGCTTTGCAGTTCCTGATCGGGACGCTGGCGCTCGCGGTTGGCGCCGCGGCAACATTTTCTGGCGGTTGCGGGTCCAAAGCGCCCGAGCCCGGGGCCGCGACCGTAAAAGGGCGCGTCGTACTAAACGGCCAACCCGTTGTGGGCGGCCTGGTGGTGTTCACGCCGAACCCCGAGCGCGGGGCGACCGGGAACCCCGCGTTTGCGGAGACCGGGCCGGACGGGGCGTATGCGCTCCAGTTCGAGCACGCGAGCGCGATCCCACCGGGATGGTATCGGGTGTCGCTCGCCCCGCCCCCACCGGTCGCGCCGAAGGAGCGAGGGGCGGTTGCGTTCCCGGCGACGCTCGCGCGACCCGATCTTTCCGGCCTCGAGCGTGAGGTCGTGTCCGGAAAGGAGCACGTGTTTGAGTTCGTGATTGAGGTGCCGAAGGAATGAGGCCGGGGCCGAACCGATATGTCTACTGGAAGGAGTTCTGGTTCAGGCACCGCCCGAGCGCCGCCGAGCATGACGTCAAGGCCCGACATCTTCAGAAGCTACGTCAGGCGCGCCTTCAATCGGTCCCGCTCATCGCCCGATCCGGTCGAGTCCGTGCCCCGACGATCTGGGCAGGCGCCCTGCACCAACAATGTCCACAGCCACCCGCTTCTCTTCGTCACTCGCCGCGGGAGCGTACGCACACACAGTTGAAAAGGGTGAGAGTTCCTTGCTCGCAACGATAGCCCCGAGAATCGGAGAAAGCGAACAACTTCCTACCGCAGGACCCTCGCCCCTCGCCCGTTCTTGCAGTACCATTTTGGGTGTGATTACGGCGTGGTGAGCGAGGTTTTTGAACTTGGTGAATGATGGGACCCGCCCAGCGCAGGGGCACGTTTACGGGCGCTCGAATACACGCGCCCGGTGCGTGTAAAAGGTGCTGGGGACCGAAGAGCACCTGTGCCATACTGGCAGCAAATAAGCGCCCCGCTCACCGCACCAAGCGACTCACCCTCGTGGCGCCGTCCTGCAGTTCGAACCGGTAGCCGTCGGGGAAGGCGTCCGCGAACTCTTCCTGGTGCGACACCAGCAAGATGCAGTGCAGGTGCCCGCGCAGGTTCTGCAACTCCTGAATCATCACCTGCCGGCCCGCACGGTCCAGGCACCCGAACCCCTCATCGATAATCACGCTCTCGATCGGCCGGTGCTGCCGGCTCGCGTACTGCCCGATCCCGAGCGCGAGCGCAACTGCGACGCGGAACTTCTGGCTCCCGCTCAGGAACAGTACGTTGATCGGGCCGCCCCCCGTAAAGCGGTTCACACACTCCAAATCGAGCGCCTTGTCGGTCCCGGTCTCGGACTCCACCAGCCGCATGAAAAGTTGCCCGCCGCTGAGCCGGTCCAGCACCGCGTTCGCGTAGTCCACGATCTGGCGCTCCGCCTGGCGCACCAGGAACCGCTGTAAGCGGTCGCGCCCGAGCAGTTCCGCGAGCAACTTGTGCCGGTTGTGTTCGGCGTCCACCGCCTTGAACCGCTCCGCCAGTTCGTTCCGCTGCTGACGGTAGCCATCGAGGATGCGCTTGTGCCCCTGTGCGTCGAGCAACTCTTTGTTGCGTGCGTCGAGGTCCTTGCGTGCCGCGTGGGCTTCGTTGCGCACCTCGTCCGGAGAGCGCCGCTCCTCCTCGGCGAACGCATCGGCCTCGGATTCGAGTTGCGAAATCTCGGCGCGGAGCGGGTCGAGCCCGCCGCGGGCCGCCTGAAGCTGCGTGTGCTTCGCCTCGGTGCCGTTGCTGACTAGCGCTTCGAGTTCGCCTTGCCACCTGGCGCGGTCGTTGAGCCCCGCTGTTTCGAGCGGCTTCTGCCACGCGGCCGGGAGCGTCTTCTTCGCGCGCTCGATCGCTTCCGCGCTCTGTTTGCGGCTCGCCTCTTCCAGTTCGAGCTTGCCCGCGAGCGCGGTCAGTTCGCGGTCGGCCTCGCTGACGGCGCGCTGGTAACGGTCGATCTCCTTTTCGGTCGCGGCGATCTCGTTCTTCCCGGCGACGAGCGCCGCCGACACGCTCTTCTCCTCGGTCTGCTTGCCCGCGTACTCCTGGCGGAGTGCTGCGGAATCACCGCCGGGGAGCCCGCGCTGGGCGCGCAAGAGCCGATCACGGGCCGAATCGAGCTTCGCGCGAAGCATCTCGATTTTCTTCACCTCGTCCTCTGCGGCCTTCAGCTTGCGCTTGGTGGCGTCGATCCCGCGCGCCTCCTCATTGAGTTGCGTGAGGTCTTGGCGGTTCGGGTACTCGACCACCGACCAATCGGACGGTTCCCCCGCGCCCAACTTCAGTTTGAACTCGTCGGGGAGCGCGAAGTACGTTTTCCGGCACGCTTCGGTGAGCCGCTTGATATCGGTCGCGGCCTGCTTCAGGGCCGCGTCGGCGTCCTTCCACTTGTCGCGGAGGTCGCCGAGCCGCTTGCGCTCGCTGACTTCCTTTGCGGTCAGTTCCTCTTCGCGCTTGCGCGCCGTTTCGGCCTCGGTGGCCAGCAGGTTGAGCCGGTCTTCGGCTCGCTTCGCCTCGGACTCACGGGCCTTCTTTTCGTCCGCGAAGTGCTCGGGGGTGAGCTTCTGTCCGCACGCCCGGCACTTGGTTTCGCCGGAGAGTGCCTTGAACTCGTTCGCCAGTTCGCGCGCCTGCCGCGCGAGCGCCCGCGTTTCGGCCATCGCCTGATCTTTCGCGGCGCGGTCCTCGCGTGCCGCCTTCGCGTCGAGTTCGAGTTGCGTGAAGTCGGCCTTCGCCTTCACGCCCTCGGCTTTGAGCCGCGCCTCTTCGGTGCGGGTCTGCTTCTCCTGCGTTACTACCTTCGTGAGATCCGAGCGATCCTTGTGTAACTGTTCGAGGTGTGCGACGTATTGCGCCAGGAGCGCGAGGCGCTCGTGTTGGGTCTGGAACTGCCGCACCTGCACGTCGGCATCCGGAGGAAAGGACTTCAGCTCCTCGTCCAGCCGGGAGACCTCGGCCTCGGCGTCCTCGACCTGCTTCACCTTCTCCAAGACGGCGACCAGCTCGCGCAGGCGCGTTTCGAGTGCGGCTTTCTTGGTCTCGTCTTCCGCGAGCGTTTTCTTGAGTGCGAGGAGCTTCTTGCGCCCCTGCCCGAGCGTGCTTTCGGTTTTGCGCCGGGTCTCGGTGACCTCTTCGCGCTCCTTCGTCAATCGGTCGGTGTTGCGCTCGGACGCCCCGACCCGGCCGCGCTCGGTCACGATGACGTTGACCGCCGGGAGCACGTCGCGCAGTTCGCGCAGCCGGGTGAAGTCCTTCTCGATGGCGACCGCCGTACCGAGCAGCTTCTCCGCGTCTTGGAGCTTGAGGCGCACGCCGTGCAGTTTGGATTGCGTATCGCTCCAGCGGCGGGCACGGAGTTCGAGCGCGTTCAGCGCGTCGATGCGCGCCTGCACCGTGTGGCGGGCCTCTTCTAGGGCCGCGATGCGGTTCTCCACCTCGGCGTACTCGTCGGCGGAGACCTCTTTCACCCCGAGCAGTTGGTTCGTGATGCCCTCGAGTTCACTCTTGAGCGCGCGGCGCTTGTCGTCGGCCTTGCCGTGGAGCTTCTGGTAGCGCTCCAGATCGACGATGCGCGCGAGCACCCCCGCGCGCCCGGCGGGGGTGCTGTCGAGCAGCTTCTCCGCTTTGCCCTGGAGCAGCAGAACCGACGACGTGAACGTTTCGTAATCGAGGCCGACCTTGTCCTTCACCCAGGCGTCGAACTTGGCCCGGTAGTCGGTCCCGGAAACGGCCTCCCACGTTTCGCCGCCGATCGCCGACGGGGCGAATTTCAGCACCTGCTGGGTACTGGCGATCTTGTCGTTCTTCTGCCGGCGCACGGTCCGCTTGATGCGGTACAACTGTTTCTCGGAGGTGAAATCGAACTCCACGCTGAGGGTGTTCGCTTCTTTGTTGATGAGTTCCGAGGCGCTCGCGGCACCGCCCCGGTGGTGCCCGAACAGCGCGTAGGTGACCGCGTCGAAGATGCTCGACTTGCCGCTCCCGTTGGTGCCCGAGAGCATCCACAGGGGCGCACCGTCGAAGCGGATCTCCTGTTCCTCCTTGTAGGAAAGGAACCCGGACAGTTTGACTCGTTGCGGGATCATTTCGCCTTCTCAAAAGGCAGTGACGGCCACAAAAACGCACAAAGGGCACAAAAGGAAGAACGCAGTCAAAGAACAGAAGCCAAAGGGCAAAAAGCTGAGCCGGGTTGGCTGAACTCTATGACCCGTCTTCTGCTCGCCTTTCTTTTGTGCTCTTTGTGCGTTTTTGTGGCCACTCTTACTAGGTTTCCATTTCCTTGAGCAACCAATCGGCGATCTTGAGGACGGCGTCGCGCTCGGCCTCGTCGTGCTGGATGAGTTCCTGCCCGAGGTACTCCCGAACGGTTTCGGAGAACCCCTTGCCGCACCCGGACGCCGGGTTCACGAGGGTCGGCCCGAGCGCCCCGGTTTCTTGCCAGTCGCGGGCGTACCAGCGCGGGAAGATGCGCTCCAGGTCGCGCAGCACGTCTTCGAGCTGGTCCTTACCCGCGGTGTAGCGGATCTGGAGGTTCACGAGGTCATTTTGCGCGTTCGGGAACTCCTGCTTCAAGCGCGGGATGTCCACCGCCGGGTCGAGCACGACGATTTCGTAAACCGATGTCGCCGGGAGCGGGAGCACCTCCGGTTCGGTGTTCCGCCCATTGGGGCCGATGTCGACCAAAACGACGCCTTTATTATCGCCCTGTTCGCCGAGGTCCATGCGCTCGATGCTGCCGGAGTAGCGCATGTGGGCCGCGCCGACCCATTGCGGCTTGTGAATGTGCCCCAACGCCGCATAATCGAACTGCTCCGGAAGTTCCTTGCCTTCCACCACCACGTCCTCTTCGGTTGTGATGCGGAACAGGCTCGGGCCGATGCTCGATCCGTGAACGTGAACGTGCGCGCCGAGCACCGCGGGCGCGGTGAGGTCATACTTGGGGTGGGCGCGGATGCCGCGAAGCGCATCAGCCCATGCACTGACGAGCAGTTCGTTCTTCTCTTCGGGGCTGCCGTACTTGAGCGCCGTGTCGCCCGTGAAGAACCGGTGCGGGGTCGGGTAGGGCATCAGCACGAACTGAACCGGGAACCCGCCCATCCGGTCTTCGAGCCGGAGAAACGTCGGTTCGGCGGCGAGGTACAGGCGCCCCGGCGGCACCACCTCCCCGGGCCTTCCGATTGTGGGAGACGCCAGCGACATCGCGCTCACGAGTGTCTGGCAGAAGTTCTCGTTGTCGTGGTTGCCGGTAAGTGTGAGAATCGTTCCCCCGGCTTCGAGGAACCCGCGAAACGCGTCTTGCCAGTGCCGGATGGTTTCGCGTAACCCGTCGGGGCGCGCGAGTTCGCTGAACAGGTCGCCGGCGACGAGGAGCACATCAACGCTCTGCTCCTGGCAGTGCGCGGCAACGCGCTCAACGGCTTTGCGCAGGTCGTCGGTACGGTCGATCCGGCCGAGCCGATCACCGAGGTGCCAGTCGGCGGTATGCAGTATCCTCATACCCGGGTATTGTGTCGGGGCGCCCGGAACGGCGAAAGGTCAGATGGGCCACGGCCACCGCAGCGGCCGTCCGTTCGGCGCGGTACGTTCGCCAAAGCCAGCATCACCAAGGCTCAAGTTCCAGGGCCGGCGCCTCGATTCCGATTTCGGATTCGGTCGCAGACACTTTGCGCAAGCATGGTCCGACGGACTAGGGCAAAGGGCGTAAGAGACACGTAGCCCGCGAGTAATACAAGTACATAATAGCGCGGGCCGGCGCGCCGGTTGCACCTTCGCACCCGTTGAACCTCGCAAGGAACTTCGCGATGCCCCGATTCTGGCTGGGTGCTCTTCTTTTCGTCGCGGTCAGTGCGCTCGCGGGTTGCCGCGCGCAGAAACCGGCCCCCCCTCCCCCGCCACCGCCCCGCGTCACGGTCGTCCGGCCGGTCACCACACTCGTCCGCGACTACTGGGTGTACAACGGCTATCTCGAAACCACCGAGTCGGCCGAGGTGAGGTCCAAGATCCGCGGGTTCCTTACCGATGTGCGGTTCCAGGAGGGCACCGAGGTCGAAGAGAACGCGCCGCTCTACACGATCGACAAGCGCGAGTACAACACGGCGGTCCGCAAAGCCGAGGCCGAGTTGCTCAAGGCCGAAGCGGAAATCAAAACTTGGGAGGCCCAGATCGAGCAGGCGAAGGCCGACCTGGACCGGGTCAGCGGGCTGATCAAGGTCGGCTCCGCGTCGAAAGCGGACCTGGACCTTGCGAAGGCCACGCTCGGGGTCCGAACCGCCGAGTTGAAGGCCGCCGAGGCCGCACGGGACGCCTCAAAAGAAGCACTGCACTCCGCGAACCTGATCCTGAGTTATACGGACATCTATGCCCGTATCCCGGGCCGCATCGGCCGCACCCACGTCGACCGCGGGAACCTGATCCAGGCCGACACAACGCTCATGGCGACGATCGTCCGTGTAGACAAGTTGTACGTCCTTTTCGACGCCCCGGAGGCGGACTACTTCGCGGCCCAGAAGTCCCGGCTGCGGGCCAACCCATCGAGCGGGGACGTGGCCGCGATCGAGGTGAGCGTGGGCGACGAGCGCGAGTTCCCGCACCCGGGGGTCATCGACTTCCGCGACAACCGGGTCGAGACCGCGACCGGCACCATCCGGGTTCGCGGGAAACTGGACAACCCGCTCCTGGCGAACAAGGTGCGCCTGCTGTACCCCGGGATGTTCGCCCGGATCCGGGTGCCGAAGTCCGACTTCGCCCCGCAAACCGTGATCCCCGAGGACTGCCTCGTGAGCGGTCAGGAGGGGCGGTTCCTGTTCGTCGTCACCGAGAAAAACACCGTGGAAAAGCGGCTCGTCACCGTGGGCGCGTCGGTGTGGAAGGCGCCCACCCTGGAGCCCGGTAAGTCGCCCCCGATCTGGGTGGCGATCAACCCCCACCCGGCCCCGCCGCCGGAGGGACAGCCGCCGGCCCCGACCCGACGCCCGGTCAAATCGATCGTCGCGATCACGGCCGGGCTGAAGGACACGGACCGGGTCATCCTCGACGGGCTCCAACAGGCGCGCCCCGGGGCGCCGGTGACACCGGAAGAGTGGAACCTCACCCCGCCCGCCGAGCCGAAGAAATAGCCCGGCCGAGCGTTGCTCATCGGTTAGCGCAAACGCTCGCGAGTTTCAAAACACGAAGAGAACAGAAGGCTCTTCAAATCTGCGCCCGCCGGCCCGTTCCGGCGGACAAAGCTCTCTTTTTTTCGCGCCATCGCCCTTCCCAAGCCACCGCCATTACTGCATGATCTCGCGATTCTTCATCGACCGACCGATTTTCGCGAACGTGCTCGCGATCATCACCCTCCTGTTCGGCGCGGTGGCGCTCTACCGGCTCCCGGTCGAGCGGTACCCACCAATCACCCCGCCCACGGTGCAGGTCAGCGCCAACTACCCCGGGGCCAACGCGAAGGTGGTGACCGAGACGGTCGCGGCCCCGATCGAGCAACAGATCAACGGCGTCGAGAACATGATGTACATGTCCTCGACCAGCTCGGCCGACGGCTCCTACGCCCTCACCATCACGTTCGAGATCGGCACCGACCTCGACGCCGCGCAGGTGCTCGTCCAGAACCGGCTGAGCGTGGCCGAACCCCAACTGCCCGAGGAGGTGCGCCGACAGGGTGTGACCGTTCGCAAGCAGTCGTCGGCCATCATCCTCGCGATCTCGATGACGGCGCCCCCGCCGAAGGACCGGTACGACCTCACGCTCGATCCCGAAGCGCTGAAGGGCACCGGGGTCACACCCGAGATGGTGTTCGCGGCGGTGTCCGCGGCCGGCGCCAAGGCCGAACCGCACGTCCCGCACTTCATCGAGGTCGCGGGCGGCGCGATCGGAGCGGGGGCCGCCCGCGACCCGTCCGCGAACGGGGGCATCCTGTATTACCGCGTCACCGCACCGGACGAGTTCGCCGAAAACGGCCCCGCCGGCGCGGACAAGCTCCGCTACCTCACGCTCGCCCCGCCGGGCCGCCCGCCGGTCCCGCTGTCCGATGTGGCGCGCGTGGACAACCTCCCGGCCCCCTACGACGGGCTGTTCCTCTCGAACTACGCCACCCTCAAGCTGCGCGACGAGTTGAGCCGCGTGGCCGGGGTGGGTGACGTGCTCGTGCGCGGGGTCGGTGCGTACTCGATGCGGGTGTGGCTGAACCCGGACAAGCTCGCCGCGCGGCAGCTCACCACCGAAGACGTGCTCGGGGCGCTGCGGCGCCAAAACGTGCAGGTGGCCGCCGGCCAGGTGGGGCAGCCGCCGAACCCGTCCGGTCAGCGGTTCCAGTACACGGTGACCACGCTGGGCCGACTCAGCGACCCGGAGGAGTTCAAAAACGTCATCGTGAAGTCCGGCCCGGCCGGGCAGATGGTGTACCTGCGCGAGGTGGCCGAGGTGGAACTCGGCGGGCAGTCCTACGACTCGTTCGCGTCCCGCAGCGCGTTCCCGGCGGCCAACATCCTCATCTACCAGCTCCCGGGGTCGAACGCGCTGGAGGTGGCGAAGGGCGTGCGGGCCGCGATGGAGAAGGTGAAGCCGTCGCTCCCGCCCGGGGTCGAGTACAGCATCCCGTTCGACACCACCAAGTTCGTCGAGGCGGCAATCGATGAGGTGTACACCACCCTGTTCGAGGCCGGGGTGCTGGTGCT